>JAOZKP010000337.1 GCA_029935295.1 bacterium
AAAGAGTCCGGATCCAAAGCGGCGCCGCCGACCAGTAGGCCATTAACATCGGGCTGTGCAAGAAGTTCTGCGGCATTGCCGGGTTTGGCACTGCCACCGTAGAGGATTGGGATATAGCTGCCCCAGTCAAATTTTTCCTGCAGAAATTTTCGAATTTCAACGTGCATCAAACGGGCATCTTCCGGGGTTGCGGTTTCGCCAGTACCAATTGCCCATACCGGCTCATAAGCTACAATCAATTGTGATCCCGAAAAATCGACCAGAGATTCGTTTAACTGACGGGTTACGACCGCAATTGCGTCACCTTTCTGCCGTTGCGTAAGAGTCTCTCCAACACACAATATCGGCACCAGTCCACCCGCAACTACCGCTTTAAGCTTCAACGCCATCAACTGATCACTTTCTGAAAATAACTGCCGCCTTTCAGAGTGCCCGACCAGAACATAGGCAGCACCGGCCTCTTTAAGCATTGCCACTGAGGTTTCACCGGTAAAAGCGCCATTTTCCTGCGGCGCACAATTTTGGGCCGCAAGATCAACCCCGCAAGCTGGACACATCCCGGCCAAAGTCGCCAATAATGTAAAATTTGGCGCCAGAATAATTTTGCGGGACAGCTTTTTCTTATTTAAAACAAGTCGTAACTTCTCTAAGAATTTTTGCCCCTGACTCAAAGTCAGGTTCATCTTCCAGTTGCCGGCAATAATCTGCGGTATAGCTGTCATCAATAATCCCCTAAAATCCCATTGCAACAATTTTCCAGAGCCTTGACTGCCGGTAACACTTTCCCCTCCATCAGTTCCAGGAAAGCCCCGCCGCCGGTCGAAATATAGGATATCCGATCGACCTCGCCCGCCTGATGAACGGCAACATCAGTATCACCACCACCGACAATCGTCAACGCGTAGGTACTGGCAACATTATGAACCATCCCTAAAGTCCCGCGACTAAAGATCGGAATCTCAAAAACTCCCATCGGCCCATTCCAGACAATTGTCTTGGAATCCTGAATAACCTCATTAAAAAGGGTTGCTGAAGCGGGCCCGATATCAAGCCCCATCCAGTTTTTCGGAACTTCCTGCACCGGCACGACTTTAGTCTCGGCATCCGGCGCAATACCCGAGGCCGCAACACAATCAACCGGAAGATAGAAACGGATACCGCGGGCAATTGCCTCATTAAAAATCTCGCGGGCTTCATCAACCATATCTTCCTCTACCATCGAGCGCCCCAAACCGAAACCCTGCCCCCGAAGAAAAGTAAAGGCCATGGCCCCGCCCACGATAATCCGATCAACTGAGTTCAGCAAATTTTTAATAACATGCAATTTACTTGACACTTTAGCCCCACCGATAATTGCGGTCAAAGGCCGCAGGGGATTTTTTAAAGCCCTGGCAAAGTAGTCAAGTTCTTCCCGCATCAAAAAACCGCCTAGGCAAATCGGAATAAACTCAGTCACTCCAACTACAGATGCGTGCGCCCGGTGTGCGGTAGCAAAGGCATTGTTGACATAAATATCAATACCGACAGCTAAAACTTTAGCAAATTCCGGGTCATTTTCGGTTTCACCTTCGTAGTAGCGCAAATTTTCCAACATCATAACAGTTCCGGGTGCCGCCCCGGCAATAGCAGTTTTGACTTCATCCCCGATGCAATCATGCAGAAAAACCACATCTTTTTTCAACAGACGGCTTAACCTTTTAGCAATCGGCTCCAGGGAATATTTTGCAACCACTTTACCTTTAGGCCGTCCCATATGGGTTGCCAGAACGATCACGGCATCTTCATCGAGCAGATAATTGATACTTTTCAAGACCCGCCGGATACGAACATCGTCAGTTATACTTCCGTCCCCATCCATCGGAACATTAAAATCAACCCGCATCAGGACTTTTTTGCCACTGTAAAAACCTTCCGGAACCTGATCAATATAACGCATGCTCATATCACTCCCCCTCTAATCCGGTAATACCGGATACAAACAGGTATAAATTTTGATGGCGTCGTAAAAGGTTAACTCAATCCTACTTTCCCGGCAACATAGAGGGTTAAATCGTTAAGGCGACTTGCGTAACCCCACTCATTATCGTACCAGGCCATAATTTTAATCATATTCCCGCCGATAACATTTGTCAACGGAGCATCAATGATTGATGAATTGGAATTCTGATTAAAATCAAGCGAGACCAAAGGTTCATCTGAAACTGCGAGAATTCCTTTAAGTTCACTCGCTGCAGCCTGGCGAAAGGCATCATTTACCGCCTCAACACTGGTCATTTTTTCACTTTCGAAAACCAGATCAACCATTGAAACATTAGGGGTCGGCACCCGCACTGCGAGCCCGTCGATCTTGCCTTTCAGCTCTGGCAACACCAGCCCGACGGCTGCCGCCGCACCGGTGGTTGTCGGAATCATCGACATCGCCGCCGCCCGCGCCCGCCGCAGATCTTTATGCCGTGAATCAAGGATCTGCTGATCCCGGGTGTAGGAGTGAATCGTGGTCATCATCCCCCGTTTGAAACCAAAATTCTCAAGCATGACCTTAGCCGCCGGCGCGAGACAGTTGGTTGTACAGGAGGCATTCGAGATAATAAAATCTTTATCCGCATCGAAGACGCCTTCGTTGACTCCCAAAACAATGGTTGTATCTGCTTTTTTAACCGGCGCTGAAACCACTACCCGTTTAACCCCTAGATCAAGAAAAACTGAAGCTTTGTCCCGGTCACGGTAGAGCCCGGAACACTCCATAACGATATCGACACCCAGCTTCTGCCAGGGAACATCTTTAGGATCACGGCTGGCAATCAGCTCGATCCGTTTACCGTTCACCAGTAAAAATTTATCCCCGGCAATAACTTCAACATCAAGCCGGCCGGCAACCGAATCATATTTCAAGAGATGGGCCATCGTCTGCGCATCATCAGTGGTACTGACGATTGCTTTAAAAGCAAACCGCTCATCAGTCGCCGCCGCCCGCAAACAATCTCTACCTATTCTACCAAAACCATTAAGTGCAACATTTACCGCCATAACATCCTCCCGTAATCTTAATATCTGCAAATTTAACTCTCTTTGCAAACCTGATACAATAATAAATTGAGTTTAAAAAATAGACTCTATAAACAAACTCACACAGTACTTTTACCAACTTCAATTAATTACA
>JAOZKP010000092.1 GCA_029935295.1 bacterium
TTGTGCGGGAATTTATCGTTCGCGTCATGGGTAAATTTCATAACAGCAGCGATGAAATCGCTTGATATTTAGATTAGTTTCAAGGAAATATGATGAATAAATTCAATCTGGAGATGTCGGTCGGCGCCTTTATGGCGGTTGGATTACTGGCAGTTGCTTATCTGACGCTTAACCTTGGGGGTCTTGAACTCTTTGGTGGTGATTATTATAAGGTTCATGCCAGTTTCAGCTCTGTCAGCGGTTTAAAGAGTGGCGCCCGGATCGAAATTGCCGGGGTTCAGGTTGGAAAAGTGGCGAATATTTCGCTGGTTGATGATCAGGCGATGGTAGTTCTGGCCCTTAAGCCTGAGGTTAAAATCGGCAGTGATGTTTTTGCGTCGATTAAAACCCAGGGTATTATCGGTGATAAATATGTTCAGCTTACTCCCGGTGCCGATGATGATTATTTACAGGACGGCGGCGAGATAAGTGAAACTGAGTCGGCAGTTGATCTTGAGTCATTAATCAGCAAATATGTTTTCGGTAAGGTGGAATAGATGTTACTCATATCAAGAAACTATCTGATAATCACAGCTTTATCTATTTCTTTCATTCTTGTTGGGATGAGTATTAATTCTGAACTTTGTCTGGCCGCTTCTGATACAGAGGTGGCATATGTCGATGACGAGTTTGCTGAGTATGATGAACCGATCGCGGTTATTAATGACCCTCTGGAGGGGATTAACCGCTCACTTTTTAAATTTAATCATAATCTTCATACCTGGTTAGTGGAACCTACAGCCAAAGCTTACCGTAAGGTAACGCCAAGTATGTTTCGAACCGGTATAGTTAATATTTTTGACAATATACTTGAGCCGACACGTTTCCTGAACTCGCTTTTGCAGGGTCGTTTTGTTGAGGCCCGAGAAACTTTTTTACGTTTCCTCTTAAATAGTACGGTTGGAGTGTGTGGTTTGATGGATCCGTCGACATATGACGGAAGGGAATTGCACGAGCGTCGATTTGCTTCAACTCTGGCCTACTATGGAGTCGGTAGCGGCCCTTATCTGGTTATTCCCTTGTTCGGGTCGACAAATTTGCGCGGAGTTGGTGGGCTTGTTGGAGATACTGTTGCTTCTCCATCCTGGTATATTTTTAGTGACCCGTTAGTGGTTGTCGTAGTCAAAGCATCAAAAACAATCAATCATACATCATTCAGGTTGGGTGAGTATGAAAAGATGCTTAGTGGAGCACTCGATCCCTATATTGCGGTTCGCAATGCTTTTGCCCAGCACCAGCTGCAGTTAACTGAATAAAATTTATGATTTTGGAGTAGTTTTAATGAAGTATTATGGACGTTCTATCTTGGTGGGTTTTCTCCTGCTGATATTCTGTTTAAGCTTTTCTCCGGCATATCTTTCTGCTGCAGAAATTGGGCCTGAACTTCAGCTTAAAAGCAGTATCGACACGTTGCTGCTGGTCTTACGGGACGAAAATCTTAAAGGTTCTGAAAAAATTCAGCTCCGGCGTGAGCGGATTGCAGATGTTGTCTTTATGCAGTTTAATATGCAGCGGATGGCAAAGCTCTCTTTAGGGCGCGGCTGGCGCGATCTGGATACAGCGCAACGTGACCATTTTGTAGAAATTTTCAGAAAGCTGCTTGCAAAAAGCTATGTTGCGACAATCGATGGTTATGCCGGTGAAAAGATATCTTATGTCAAAGA
Organism: bacterium; assembly: GCA_029935295.1. Taxonomy (GTDB): domain Bacteria; phylum Desulfobacterota; class Anaeroferrophillalia; order Anaeroferrophillales; family Tharpellaceae; genus Tharpella. The sequence goes on from JAOZKP010000092.1 coordinate 1,704, forward strand.
GATTGTCAAAGGTGATAAAGCCGAGGTCCGGACAGTAGTTATTGGTTCTAGCAATGAGATTCCTTTACATTACAAACTCAAACTTAAGGGTGAGCGCTGGCTGATATATGATGTGATTATTGAAAATGTCAGCCTGGTACGTAACTATCGGAGTCAGTTTATTCCGATTATGAAAAAATCCGGTTATACCGGCCTGGTTAAACAGATAGAGAAGAAAATTGCATTAGCAGAGGCGAAAAAGAATGGTTGATATGAAATCCGTCATTGAGGTTGACTTTGACTGGCGGAAATCAACTCTTTTTCAGTTTTGTGATGAGGCGGATTGGGATATTTTTCGGCATGCCGTTTCTTTTATTGAGAAACCGGCGGGCAGTGTACTTTGGAGTGAAGGGGAACGTTCAATCCGTTTGGTATGTGTGGTAAACGGTATTTTAGAGTCTGTTAAAAAGACACCTGAGTGGGGAAAACCCATAATTATGGCCCGGTTTCTGCCGGGAGCAAGTGTCGGTGAATTGATTTTTGCCGCAGTTGCCGGGGAGGAACATCCTGAGCATTCAACCACTTTACAGGTCGCAGAGGAAGCCTCTTTGCTGATTCTGGATGAAGCTGAAACCGGCTGGTTACAGCAGAAATCACCTGCCACTGTATCAAAATTGGTGCACGGTGCGGCCTGTTTGCAGCTTAAACGCCTGCGCCAGCTCAACCAACGCCTGGCAACCCTGTTTTAATGGCTGGATGGCCGCAATAAATGAAAAAAAGTTTTTTTCTTCTATTTCTGATTTTCAGTTTGTTGGCAGTAGTTATATTGATCCTGCCGCAACTACCGCAAACAGATTTACAGAAGCATTTAACTATTAAATTTGAGCATTTACTGCAGCAGCCTTGTCAGATAGATAAGGTTAATCTGCAGATCTTTCCCCGTCCGGCGGTTGTGGTGCAGGGTTTTGCGTCAGTCTCACCTGCACTCAATATTAAATCCAGGAGTTTAGCCCTGGAATTCTCTTACCTCTCTCTCTTAAAACTTTCGCCGGAGATCGCCGGTATCAGCCTGCAGGGGCTGTTTCTTAAAACCCCTTTCACAACCTTTTTCAAACCTGTTTCTGATCAATCTGCCAAAGCCATTGAAACCGATTTTGGTTCTAAATCTTTGCTAAACCTGATTGGCATGGTTTCATCTTCTGAGCAAAGCCTTCACTATATAAATTTTCATGATGGCAACTGGGAATTGACTGAAGTTCCCGGTCTGGATGAACCTCTGAATATTACTGATGTCACCGGTCGCTGGCAATACTCAGTTCGTAATTTAAGTGAAAATCTGGAGTTGTCGGGGGCGGTTGCCGGTGGTCGGGGTGATCTTGACATGACCTGGTATAAGGTTGATAAACCTGAAGCGGGCAATGATGAGAAACTACCTGATCACGCCATAAACCGCCTGGAGGCATCCGGCCATCTGGATGCTGTTTCCCTGCCGGTCTATGAAATTGTGTCTGCGGTTTCTCCTGATAGGAAATTAAGGGCAGGATTTGCTAAAGGTTTTCTTGAGTTTGATATTAATGGTGATCCTGAAGCCGGATTAAGGTTTACCGGTAAGTTTGCTGTCGATAACCATAAGTTTGCAATATATAACACTGAGTCAGATTCTGAAAAAATTTATTCACAGGGTGAAGCCAAGCTTTCACTAAACGGATTTTTTCAACGCCATGACAGTTATATAAATATTAAAAGTGCAGCTCTGGAATTTCCGGGAGCGGCAACTCTCTTTTCCCGCGGCCTGATTCGTTTCAGTGAACATCTTTTTGTCGATCTTGTAAGCGAGCTGAAAATTGATGATCTTAAACTGACCAGCAGTAATATCCCGGCCTTGGTGTTGCCGGGTTATCAGGTTGAAGGGCAATTGAGCGGCGAGTTAAAACTGATCGGAAATCCGGCATCAGCTCCGGTTTTGCAGGTTAAACTTAAGTCTGATAAGATAGTTTTGCTCAAATCTGTGACAGCTCCGCAGTCCGAAACTCCGCCGGCAGGGCTCCGGGACGACGCCTTTTTAAAACCCGGCAGTCAGGCTGTGCAATTTCTGAAATTCATAGCCGGGTGGGCTTGGTTGATAAAGAGTGATTGCCAAATAAAGACACTGGAACTGCCTGAACTCACAATCACTGATATATCTCTTCAGGCGGAAAAGAGCCTGATGCAGCTTGAAATAGAGCGTTTAGCTGCCCGTTTTGGTAAGTCAGGTCAACTCAGGCTTTCACTCATTCTGGAAAACCTGCTCCAGGATCCTCACTGGCAGGCCTCTCTAATCGCCGAGAAATTTAATATTAAGCCATTTCGTAAAACGTTTTCAATGACCGGTATCCTGGATGCTTCTTTAGTCGGCAGTGGCTTACTGGATAGTGATTCTGAACTGCCCTCAGATCTTAATCTGAACGGCAAATGGCGGCTGCGGCAGGGGGCTTTTGTCGAAATTCCTCTTTTTAGTGCTTTCACCAATTTTATTAAACAGAAAAAACAGATTCAGCTGGGTTCAAGCTTTCAAGCTTTTTCCGGTAAATTTACTCTGCGGGACAAGGTTTTGCGCCTCAAGCAAATGAAGTTGGATTCGGCTGGAAATCAAGTGAATGCTGGTGGACGTTTTTTTACCGATAGCGACCGTTTAAAATTTAAGGGAGAGTTTACCGCCAAAACTTCATCTACCACTCCATTTATACTTTCCGGTAATCTGCAAAATCCACAGTTCCAGTAGCAGCGAAGACCTCGCCCTTTCAGGACTCTAATCCTGTTTCTGTAACACCTCATTATAAACTATTTTAATCCGCCTGAATACCTGTTGCCAGCCGGTTTCATTGAGAGTTGTCTGCAGGCTGTGACAGCAGATGAATTGTTGTTTTTTTACGTTTTCCAGCTGGGTTAGCAGTGCTTTTTCAAGGTGTAAAAGGAATGTTTTTTCATTCTCTGGCAGCAGGATATCAGGTCCGCTCAGCGGCGGGGTCGGAATCAGGTTGACTAAGCCGTCTTTAACCGCCTCTCTTGTAACCAGTTCACGAATGCCGGGCAGATCAGTGACCACAACCCGGCAGTTACAGGCTAATGCCTCCAGAAGAACCAGTGGCAGGCCTTCATAGAAAGAAGGTAAAGCCATAATGTGGGCTTGCTTAAAACGATCTGCCAGTTCAGGTTGGGAGAGAGCGCCTAAAAGTTTGATCCGGGGATTGGCAATGGCCAAAGTCTTGATTTCGTCTGCTTCCGGGCCGTCGCCGCTGCCAGCGAGCCATAATTGGGCATTATCATTTAAATTGTTAAATGCTTTAACGAGCCATAAAACTCCTTTGGCCCGGCTCAGTTTGCCGGCATAGATGATGGTTGGGATTTTTTCTTTGTTGCAGAAATCAGAGCAGAAGAGGTCCTGACGGTAGCCAGTTCCAGTGACGGTTACCTGTTCTGGTGACAGGTTGTATGTCGCAAGAACTTTCTGGCGCTGGTCATGGTTGAGAGTTAAGGCCTTTTCGACTGTTTGTACATCTTCAATAATTTTGTCAGCTAGATGACCTGCCAGCTGGAGCTGCCGTAACTCGGTGCCATGCACTGAAGTGACGAGTGGGATTTCCGGGAAAAGCTCCTTGCAGAGTGCGGTTAATATCCAGAGGTGATGCGAGTGAATTAGATCAGGTGAGAATTTTTCAACGGCAGCAGTTAGGATTTTGCTGAAAGCTTTTTTATAGAGATTTAGTCGATGTTCATCAAAACTTGAGAAACGGGTACTCGGGTAGGGCATGACATCACTCATGCCGGCAACCGGGAATGGCAGATCATTGCTGTCAAATCGGGTTGCGAAAATATTTTCAGGCTCTATCGCTAGATCGGTTTCATTAACCGGCATAGTCTCCGGCAGACCGCAGACAACCGCTTGTTCGAAACCGCTGCCGGCGGCTTCCCGGACGATTGCCTGGAGATAGACCCCGCTGCCGGTTTTCCCCGGTATTTGCGATAAACAGTGCAGGATTCGCATTGTCAGAACTGTATCAAGAATTCATGCATGTAGGTTGTGGTTACTGAATATTAAGGCATTCCCAAGCCTTAACCGCAGCCTGACGTCCCTGGTTGATGCAGTCCGGAATACCGATGCCGCGATAGCCAGCCCCGGCAAGATAGAGTCCTTTATGGCTTGCAGTTATTTTGTCAATGGCGGCGAGATGTTCCAAGTGTCCCATAATATACTGGGGCATGCCCTGCGGCCAGCGATAAATCCAACTCTTTTGCGGCGGGCTGCTGATATTCATGATTGTATTAAGCTCCTCTCGTACCATCGTCAACATCTCCTGATCGCCCTGATCTACCAGTTCCTGACGATGGGCGCCGCCGACGAAAGCCCGCAGCAGAACCATCTCTTCTGGAGCCCGATGATCCCATTTGATTGATGACCAGGTCACCGCCATAATCCGGCGATTGGCAATTTTCGGTACAATAAAACCGTATGCATCAAGAGGGTGCGGGATGTCCTTGCGTGGGAAAGCAAGTGAAACCGTAGCTGATGAGACGTAGGGGATTTCATCAAGCAGATCCGCCAGTCGCGGTAATTCCAGCCGCAGCATATTGGCAGCGCTATAGGTTTCGGTTGTGATAATTACGGCATCAGCCGAAGTCGTTTTCCCGGTTTTATCTTCAATTAACCAGCCCTTTTCCCCAGCCGGTCGAATCTGGGAAATCTCGCGCTCAGTACGAAAACTGTTATTGCCGATAACTTCTTCAAGTTTATTGACAAGTCGGCCTAATCCGTCATTCATGGAGATGAAGAAGGTCTTTTTCGGACCGCTGGGTGCGGGCCTGTTTTTCATCATTTCCACCATTTTCTTCTGGCGTTTAAACATGCCGATGATGAGGCTGCCGCCATCTTGCTCCATCTCTAAGAAGCGGGGAAAGGTACTCAACAGGCTCATGTTTTCCGGATTACCAGCGTGGATTCCGCCGATCAGCGGTTCAGCCATTTTATCAAGGGCCTCTTTGCCCAGACGCCGCTTGACAAAAGATGCCAGGGTTTCATCACCACTCTCTTTGCGTTTAGGCACAAGAATATCACAGGCCATGCGGATTTTACCGGGCCAGGAGATCAGCTTTGATTTAAGAAAAGGGAGCGGTTTAGTTGGCACCATCATCATCACTCCTTCCGGGAGACGATGTAAGGCTTGATTATCATAAACAAAGGTTCCGGAAGCCTGGCTGCTGGTATTTAAGAGTTCATCTTCCAGGCCGAGCTCTTTAATCAGTTGCAAAGCCCACGGTTTTTCGATGATAAAGCAGTCAGGACCGCCTTCGATCAGATAGGGGTCCTCTTTCTTCGTGATAATTTTACCGCCGAGATTCGCATCTTTTTCAAAAAGTTCGATCTCAAGTTCAGTATTATTTTTCTTGGCTTTGAGAGTGAGTTCATAGGCTGCGGCCAGCCCGGTAATGCCGCCGCCGATAATGGCAATCTTTCTCGGTGAAGTCATAGATAATTATCTCTTCTGTATGAAATTAGCTAGCATGGCGATGAAATCGTCATCAGCATTTGCCGGTTGTGAACGGCAAATATTTAAATCGTTATTCTTGGCAAAAGCTTTAAGTTCCAGGTCGAGATCATAAAGAGTTTCGAGATGATCCATGCTGAAACTTAACGGTACAATCATAAAATTGTCCACCCCTGCCTGCTTCAGTTCAAGCAGATACTCTTCAATCTCAGGTTTGAGCCAGGCTCCGGGGATATTGCCTTTGCTCTGGTAAACCAGGTCACTCTGCCAGCTCTCCGGCAGGAGAGCTTTTACCGCTTTAATATTGGCTTTGATTTCGTCAATATAGGTGTCGCCCTGGTCAAGATAGCTCTGCGGAATATTGTGGGCCGAAAAAATAAGCCGGGTGTCAGGTGCTGTGAAATCAAGATTATGTTTTTTTGCTGTAGTTTGGATGCGGTCGATCAGAAGCTGGTTGTAAGCGGTTTCCTTGTACCAGCTTTCCAGACGAATTAATTCAAAGTCGGCAGTTGCGGTGATCTCTTCCAGTTTTTTATAGTAAGCTGCTGAACTTATGATTGATGAATGGGGTGACAGAGAGAGTGCAAAAACCCGTTTTATACCCTGCTTCTGCATGGTTTTGACGATATTGTCAATGCTGGGTTCGGCATAACGGAAGGCGAGAAAAACCGGCAGATCGGTGATTTTCCGACTCAGTTTTTCGCGAATCTGGCGACAGATTGACGGCAACGGCGAACCACCACCAATTGCCTGGTATTTTTTTTCAACCCGCTGCAGAAGTCCCGGTGGCAATTTATCCCGGCGCAGCAGCCGGAGCATGAACGGTTCAATTTCGGCCATATTTTCCGGCCCGCCGTAGGCCATTAACAGTACAGCTTCTTTCATATTTGTTTAACCTGCTTATTTTTTAAGGTGCAAATTCTACGGTTACGGGTTTATTAATGATGCCCGCTTTCAGGCCGCGATCGAAAAGTTCGACTATGCCGGTGCGGGCAGCCTCAGGATATTCCAAGGTGTCCTGATTAGCATAGAGATCAAGGTAGCGATCCAGGAGTTTGCGGTCATTTAAAGCCGGATCTTTGCGGATTTCACGGGCGAGAAGGTAATCGATTACTTCATCGCGATTGTCCAGTGCGTAAGCGATGCTCTGTCGGAGCAGGGCCGAGATGGCTTTAATCTTTTCGGCTCCCAGATCTTTACGGATAACATTGCCGCCTAAAGGTAACGGCAGGCCGGTTTCCTGCCACCACCACTCTCCTAAGTCGAGAACTTTATGGAAGCCCCGCTCTTTATACGTGAGATTGCCTTCGTGAATAACGACGGCGGCATCAACTTCTCCCGCCCGCAGGGTATCAAAGGTCTTCTCAAAAGGGCTGATCGGGATAACCTGCGGAGTAAAATCGGGGCAGATCAGTTTGAAAACGAGATAGGCAGTGGTCGAAAAACCGGGGACTGAGATCTTTTTACCGGTCAGATCTTTCGGTTGCATCGGGGTACAGCTTAAAACCAGCGGCCCGTAATTGACGCCGATACTGCCGCCGTGCGGCAGGAGCAGATAGTCATCGCAGATATCAGCATAGGCCCGAATTGAAACTGCCGTAATATCGACTGCATTCGTGGCGGCCAATTCGTTCAGGGCCATCGTGTCCTGGCGCTGATGTTCGAAAACCAGTCCCTGCGTATCAATTTTTCCTTCGAGCAGGGCGTAAAACATAAAGAGGTCGTCAGAGTCGACACTGTAAGCCAGGGTTATCGGCTTTTTACTGTTTTTCACTAGAGGTCACTCTCCATCCGGATAACTGCGGTCGGAGCCGCAATTATATCCAGCTGGTCGATCTCATTCAAGGCTGAACGCAGATTCTTTTCCGAGGCTTTATGGGTCTGCATGACAACCGGCACGGTCACAGTGTCGCCGTCACCGCCGCCCTGTTGAATGACTGAGGCGATACTGATTTCATGGCTGCCTAAAATGCCGGCTATGCGGGAGAGCACCGAGGTTTTATCATGGGCTGAGAACCTGATATAATACTGGCTGCTGATTTCATCCATGGGTCGGTAGTTGCCGGGCTTGATCTGGTCTTCCTGGAAACTTAAATCCGGAATCCGGCGAAGATTGTCATTGTTTATGTTGCGGGCGATATCAACGAGATCGCCGACAACAGCACTTGCAGTTGCCATCATGCCGGCTCCCTGGCCGTAATAGAGGCTTGGTCCCAAAGCGTCGGCATTAACAAAAACGGCATTGAAAACGTCATCAATTTTAGCCAGCATATGCTCTTTCGGAATCATCGTTGGATGGACGCGGGCTTCAATGTGGCCATCTTCATTTTTAGCAATTGCCAGCAGTTTAATCTTGTAGCCGAACTCCTTGGCAAATGCAAAATCGACCGGTTTGATGTTCGAGATACCTTCGACGTGAATTTTTTCAAAATCAATTTCGGTGGCAAAAGCTAAAGAGGTTAAAATAGCGAGTTTGTGGGCGGTGTCAATGCCTTCGACATCAAAAGTCGGGTCGGCTTCAGCGTAACCCAACTCCTGGGCGGTTTTTAAGACTTCGGCAAAATCAGCTCCCTCATCTCCCATTTTGGTAAGGATATAATTGCAGGTGCCGTTAAGGATGCCGCAGACCGAGTTGATTCGGTTGCCGGCCAGAGCTTCGCGCATGGTTTTGATGATCGGGATGCCGCCGGCAACGCTGGCTTCATAATAGAGATCAACTCCATTTTCCTTGGCCGTGGCAAAAAGTTCATTGCCGAATTTGGCGAGTAGGGCTTTGTTGGCTGTGACCACACTTTGACGGCTTTTTAAAGCTCGTTCAACAAAAGTTCGGGCCGGTTCGTAGCCGCCGATCAGTTCAATAACGATGTCGATTTCCGGATTGCCGATAACCTCGTCAACCGCAGTTGTGAGAATGCCGTCAGGAACTGTGATGCCGCGATCTGTTGTAACGTCGAGGTCGGCAATTTTTTTAAGTTCAAGCTCAGCTCCGAGGCGGTCGCTGATAGCTTTATCGTTTTCTAAAAGGATCTTTGCGACCCCGGCGCCGATGGTGCCGAAGCCGATAAGGCCGATACCGATATTTTTCATT
>JAOZKP010000338.1 GCA_029935295.1 bacterium
TCGTTATTACCGGCGGCGGAAACATCGAAGCTTTCACCCTGCTTTCCGGGTTTGGTTGGGGAAAACAATGATTGCTTATCATCATTATATAAACTTTATTCCAGAATTAAAAAATAACAAAAAAGTGGAGGGGTCATTTTTTAATGTTATTACAGTCAAAGAAAGTTATTATCCACGTCTCCACGAAAAACTACTTTATGAACTGACATTTTTCAACAACCAAGGACGTGACCTATTACTCTGTACTGATAGAGAATTCGCTCGGACTAAAGATGGGCAACTTTGGTCTTTTGAAGTAAAAGGAGTTGTGACATTCTTCTGGTATAGTGGTAATTTAACCATTGAATATCTGTCTCATGAAAATTTTACAATCGAACTATTAGAGTATTGGTGTTTACATATTTTCTTACCCATTTTCTTCACCATTGAAGAAATATATGATTTTCTCCATGCTGGTGCAGTTGAAGTTGATGGTAAGCCCATTCTTTTTATTGCCAGATCACTTGGAGGAAAATCAACAATGACGGATTTTTTTATGCAGCAAGGACATTCGATGCTCTCTGATGATAAGGTAGCAACGTATAAAAAAAAAGGGAACTTTCTAGCTGTGCCGTCACATCCGCACCATCGACCCTATCGGGAAAAAGAAGACCTGGGGTTCTTTGTTAAAGATTTAATGACTAAATCAAAGCCTATTCAGGTTATTTATGAATTGGAAAAAGCAAAAGAAAATGCGACAATTGCTATAATAGAACTAAATGGTGTCGAAAAATTCAAATCAGTGCGCTATGCAAGCGAAACCAACCTTTTTTTTCAAAAACAAAAACGATTTGAGTATTTGATGCAAATGGCAAAAATTGTACCTGTGTATAGAGTATATATTCCTTGGCAGTTAGATAAACTTAAGGAAGTTTATGATGAGATCATGCATCACTGCAAGACATTTTTAATAGTATGAATTATATTTAGATTGTGATATTGAGGGAGGAGCAGGGGGGAGACGGGTTTAGGTAATTATTTTAATTTGAGTTCGAGTTCGTATAGTACGTAATAGGCTTAAAGGGAGCATACAAATGCAGAAGAAAATACAAAAGAAAGTGTACAATAAACCGGTACTGAAAAAATTAGGTCCTCTTTCAGTTCTTACACAGAAAAATGGGGCTTCGAGTGTGGCAGATGCTGGTCAAAGTGCCCATAGAAGGGCTTAATTGAAAAAAGAGTTAAGCCAAGAATTTAGGGTAATGGTCCTTAATGCTTGGTAACAAGTTGATGTGTTAAGGTCTGGTTTTGTTAAGATGGGAATATTCTCTTCTTTAATATATTGAGTTAGCTCTGGTCTTGCTTTCCATTCGCCGATCCATTTTGAGGAGTTTTTCTTTAAGAGTGCAGTCTGACGATTGCCAAGAGGTGTTTTAGGACGCATAATAATATCTCGTGGCAATAATTCCCTCATTGATTCGCGTAAAATATGCTTGTTGAAAAACCATGGTACAGGCGGCAAGGAAAACATAAACTCAACAAGTCTTAAATCCAAAAACGGATCTCTCTCTTCTGCAAATGTGAAATCACTCTGCATGATAATATCATCTGTGTTCCAGTCGGGTCCGGTTAATGAATTATGTGCCTTCGGGTGTCTTTTGTTGAGAGGACTTGGTGTCCACGCCAATGTTTCTCCCCATAACTCTTTTAATTTCACTCTATTCTCAAACTCCGGAGTAAACCATTCTGGAAAAGGATAGGGAGAGATTAATACATTTCCCTTAGACATTTTTTTCAGAAAAGAGAGTACTCTCCTGAATGAAAATTGTATGTTGTAGCGTCTCCTTAATTTGTAAAGATTCCATAGTGCATTTATGTGATTAGCTTCGTTTAAGGTCGAAAAAGGAGATGAAAATTCGAGTAGATTGTCGGCAGATGCTCCAGTAAGAACAACACGAGATTGCGATGCAAATGTTTTTTTGATGTCAAGCCAGTACGTAAATGTATCAATCTCTAAGGGTCGAGTAGTTAAGACCATGGGTTCAATTAATGATGAGTTATCACCGTTTAGGTAATGAATTGGGATGTCCAAATATTTTGCAACTATTCCAGCATAATAACGTTCTTTGCATGGCAGCAATCGATCAAAAACTGCTGTCACAGCATCTACTCTTGATGGGTTAACTCTCTTTTCTTTTTCCAATTGTCGAACAGTTGCCGCAATTGCACTTGAATCCAGACCACCACTCATTGATATGGTGATCGGTTTTGTAGTACGGATTCTATCTGCTACTGATGTCTTGAATATTTCATGAAAATGTTCAATGTAGTCAGAATTGTTCTTATATTTTAACAATGGTAGATCAGGTGGAATATCCCAATATCTATTTATTAAAATTTTGTCGCTTTGGTAGACAAGTTTGTGAGCTGGTAATAATGTGTTTACATCCTTTAAAATCGTTATCGATTTATCTATCCATGTGTGATCCCCAAACAATAAAAAACCTGCAATTGCTTTATCATTTAAAGTGTTGGAAATGGGCTGATGTTGCCTTATGCAAAACAAACTATTGCAAAAAATTAGCGAATTATGTTTCTGTGCATAATAGAGTTGATTGGTCCCAAAACGGTCTCTGGCACAAAATATTTTCTTTTCTTGACTATCCCAGATTACAAATGCAAAATCACCTAAAAGATGTTCAAGACAATCTTCACTCCATTTTCTATAAGCAAGAAGGATGAGTTTTGAGTCGGGAGTTTGAGTCAGGTCAATCTCATTTGTCATATTTAGCTTGTTGACAAGGTCTTCTCTGCCGTCAATTCGGGCGCTACTTGTTATCCATGTTTTACCATCTAGAGTTGCAGGCTGCCGCTCATACTTTGCTTCATTGGTTGTTTGAAAGAGGGTATGTCCCATTCCAATTGAACCATTGACCCATGTGCTTTGATGATCAGGTCCGCGAAATTGTAATGTTTGTGTAAGAGCATGAATCTGTTGCTTGTCACTAGGCTCCCCATTGGTATTGTAAATTGTTATAAAGCCGCTCATATTATATCCAGAAAAAAGGTGTAAATGGTATTGGGGGTTACTACCAAAGGATCAAGAAGTCCAAAGGGAGAATCCAAATCCAAAGGGGACGCTGTTGATATTTCCACATGGTTGGCTGAACCCAACTTTAG
>JAOZKP010000093.1 GCA_029935295.1 bacterium
AAGGTCTTAGGCTTTGCCAAACTTCACCTGAAAACGAGATAGGATTAAGAGATATCAATGTGTATTCAAGAGTGAATGATCCTTTTTTTATTGAGTTTATGTAAGGATAAAGAGCAACAATTACGAGAAAGGGGAAATATGAAAAAGCTTATTTTGACTGCTGTCATGGCTGCATCTTTATTGACGATAAATTCGGTTGTTGCCAAAGAGTTGTGTGATCATAATTACTACAGTCCCAAATGGGATGCCCGGGCACCTAAGGTCGATGCTTTTAATTTTGCCAGGGCAGAGACCGATCTCCAGTTCAAAGGATATGCTGTAAGGTACAAAGCCTTCAGTAAATTTACACATAGCCGACAGGTATATAGTGTTGATAATCAGGTAACCTTGAGTGGTAACCGGGATACTATCTACTCATTTGGTGTTTTTGACCTTTCAAAATCACCTTTGACGGTTACGCTTCCAGATGCTGAAGGTCGTTATATGTCACTGATGTTGATTTCGGAAGATCACGACATCTACCCGGCTTTCTATGCACCGGGGGAGTGGACCTTTACCGAAGAAGAGGTTGGCACCCGTTATATTATGTTTGGTATCAGAACCTTTGCTGATCCTGGTAGCAAAGAAGATATGGCAAAAGCGCATAAATTGCAGGATATGGTTAAGGTCAAACAGAGAGACAAGGGTGATCTTTCCGGCATACCTGAGTGGAACAGAGAGGAGGTACTCAAGCTGCGCAAAGCCTTTAATACTCTGGGGAGTACACTCTCTGACAGTTCGACCTTCTTTGGTGTCAAATGTGATCGGTCGTATTTCCAAAATTCTATGGGTATTGCCGTGGGTTGGGGCGGAATGCAAAGAGAGGATGCCCTCTATCTTCCGACGCAGGTTGAGAAAAATGACGGGAAAACAGCCTACACTCTTACGGTTCCTAAAGATGTACCGGTGGGCAGTTTCTGGTCGGTAACCGTCTATAACCAGAAGAGATACATGGTCAAAAATAAATATAACGCCTATTCGTTCAACAATGTGACCGCCAAAAAGAATAAAAACGGATCGGTGACAATTCATTTTGGCGGAGATCCCAAATCTGATAATTTTATTCCGATTGTCGATAAATGGCTTTATCTTGTAAGGCTTTATCAACCTGAAAATGAGCTGTTGGAAGGAAAATGGAAATTTCCGGAAGCCAAACAGGCAAAGTAATTTTTTTGGAAATAGTTTCTATCTGAAGACATGCTTATTCGGCAAACCAAAATCAGCTCACCTTCGTCAGGAGAGGCTCACTGCACATTCCGTAAAGTGATTAATGCCGACAACAGTGAGCACGATTCTACTGCTACTCTGCTCAGCGAAAAGCAAAAGAAGAAACCATTACAGTGCCACTCGAATCTTTTTGATGCGTAAGTTGCTGGTTTGATAAAATATTTTTTTACGTTGTTAAGCTTCCGGATTTTAGTTTGCAGGAAGAGGGTATCATCAATGAAGATTATGTTTGCAGCCCCGGAAACAGCCTGGGGTGGGTTTCTGGGATTGCTTCGAGCCGAAATCCCCGAGTATCAATTTGTAGCCACAGGCGGTTTTAATGTAGACAGCCTTACCGGGATTGATGTGTTGATTCCGACTATGTGTCAGATTAGTGAAGCTGTCTTAGCGCAAAGTGACAGGTTGCGGCTGATCCAGCAATGTGGTTCAGGTCTTGAAGGGGTAGACTTGGAAGCGGCTCGGGCGCGGAATATTATGGTTGCTAATGTGCCGACGGATATTTCCGGTAATGCCGATTCGGTTGCCGAATTGGGCATCTATTTTATGATCGGTCTTTCCCGCAGAGTTCATGAAATGGCCGAAAGTTTGCAGAAACAGCGGATGGGAGAACCTCAAGGTCGGGCTTTAAGTGATCAGACCATTGGGATTATTGGTCTTGGAGGGATTGGCCGGGCATTAATAAAAAGGTTAAGACCGTTCGGCTGCCGGATAATTGGTTTGAAACAGCACAATCCGGATAAATCTAAAAAAGAGCTGGATTTGGAATGGGTCGGTGGCCCGGGCGATTTGAATGAGCTTCTGTCCCGGTCTGATCAGGTCGTACTTGCACTCCCGGTAACGACTGCGAGTCAGAATATTATTGATTGCGCCGCTCTTTCAGCAATGAAAAAGGATGCTTTTTTAATAAATCTGTCACGCGGTGGTCTGGTGAATCATGATGCTTTGAAAGAGGCCCTTGCCGCCAATACAATTGCCGGTGCCGGGCTTGATGTCTTTTGGGAAGAGCCTCCTGATCCTGGTGATCCGATTTTTAAATATAATGTTATGGTGACCCCGCATATCGGTGGTTCGACTGATGTTTCTATGCGCGGCATTGTGCGCGGGGTTGCGGAAAATATCCGTCGGCTGGCTAATGGGCGGGCACCGTTGAATCTTAATTGATAATATTGTTCCAACAGCAGTGAAATTTGAATTATTAAACCGTACTGTGCGCCGAAGGGTGTCACGGTTCTTGAGAGTTACCAAGATAGCCGATTTAAGGGAACAGTTTCCCCGAGCCGGCTTTTGTTTTTTTAACGGTCAACGAAATGATCTCCATAGAGTTCTCTTTCGTTGACAAAATGTTGAGGATTTTACGATGAATGCAATATCAGGAAAAGATAAAGAGTCTGAAAGCAACCGTGAACACTGGTTAGCCGAAGAGGAGAAAATCTATGATTTGTGGGAGAGAGCCGAGAACCCAGGCGGCCAGAAGCAAATTGATCGTCTGAATAGTCAGGGAAAAAAGCCGGTACGAGAACTCATTCGACTGCTTATCGATGTCGACACAGAGTTTTTTGAACTGAGTCGAGGTGCCGGATTCGGCATCAACTACGAAACAGTCGAAGACGTTCCTTCTGCCGGCCTCGCAACCGGGCTTGGTAAAGTGCACGGTAAATGGGTTATGATTATCGCTAATGACAGCCGCGTAAAAGCCGGCGCCTACTTTCCCATCAATTGTAAAAAACATTTGCGAGCTCAGGATATTGCTGATCAGTGCGGACTTCCGTGCATCTATATTGGCGACTCCGCCGGCGGTTTCCTGCCGCTGCAGGATCGGGTTTTTCCGGGTCAGGGCCAATTCGGACGTTTTTTCTACAATATGAGCCGGATGTCAGCCAAAGGATTAAAACAATATACGTTGAGTACCGGCGGCAACACCGCCGGGGGTGCCTACATAGTTTATCTCGCCTGCGAATCTATCATGATTGACAAAATGTCTTACTCATTTCTGGGCGGCCCGCCGATGGTTAAGGCCGCAATCGGGGAAGAGGTCACGATGGAGACTTTAGGTGGCGCCCGAGTACATACCGGTATCTCCGGTGGAGCCGACCATTTTGTTAAATCTCAGGATGAGGGCATTGAAAAACTGCGAGAACTTTTATCTCACGACCCCATGCAAAAACTTCATATCGATCGCCGCCCGGAAATGGCGCCTCGGGTAACCTCTGACCATCTTTACGAAACACTGCCCACTGACCCCTATCGAGCTATTAAGGTTCGGGAGGTTATTGCCGCAATCGCTGATGACTCCCAATTCACTGAATACAAAAAGAATTACAGCCCGGGAAGAGGTGATACTATTGTTTGCGGCAAGATCCGCCTGAAAGGACTTCCCATCGGCATTGTTGCCAGCAATAGCATTGGGGTCATCTTTGTCGAGTCGGCTCGGAAAGCGGCTGAGTGGGTGATTCGTTGTTGCACCGAGAAAATCCCGATACTCTATATTCAAAATTCACCGGGGTACATGGTCGGAACCAAAGAGGAGTATGCTGGTATCGGGAAATACGGTTCAAACCTGGTCAGAGTCGGGGCCTGTGCTAATGTTCCCAAGATTCAGTGGGTTATCGGTCCGGATCATGGTGCAGCTAATTACGGAATGGGCGGACGGGCCTATGACCCTAATTTCATCTTTAACACTATGCGCGGGCGAACATCGGTAATGTCAGGCAGTACAGCAGGGCATGTACTGACCACCCTGGAACGGGCTAATGCCAAAAAAAGGGGGCAGGATATGGATGAAAACGAATTAAAAGATTTTGAAAAGATGATGGTGGAAAAGTACACCCATGAAGCCCATCCATTCTACACAGAAGCCCGCCTGTACCATGACGGTACCTTACCTTTCAAAGCATGTCGTGACGCTCTGGCAACAGCCTTTGAGGTGTCATTATTAACACCGATTCAAGAATCTCATTTCGGAAATCTCAAGTTCTAGGAAACAAGTTGAAATTTCATCAAAAAAAATAGAACCTCTAACAAAACCTAGTGCCGTTAGTATGATTCTAAGGAGTGATTAAAAATGTCTCAAACCATATTGCAGGGAAAAAACCGGGATGGCATCATGACGTTGACCATGAACCGGCCTGAAGCCATGAACTGTATGAACATGGAGATGATCACCTCACTCAAGGAAATTGTCGAAGAATCCAACTTTGACATGTCTATCAGGGTGATCATTGTCACCGGGGCCAAGCCGCCCGAAGGTAAGAAACCCTCTTTTTCTGCCGGTGCCGATTTAATTGAAAGACGCAGCTTTACTGATGATCAAGTGCGACGCTTCATCTCCACAGTACGGGGCACCATGACGACCGTCGAGAATGCAAGGGTTCCGGTTATTGCAGCTATTAATGGTTACGCCTTTGGTGGCGGCTCAGAACTGGCCCTGGCTAGCGACCTGAGAATCGCCTCCACGCAAACACTTATGGGTCTGACTGAAACCAGTTTAGCCATTATTCCTGGTGGTGGAGGCACTCAGCGGCTACCAAGGATTGTAGGGCTCTCTAAAGCCAAGGAATTGATCTATACGGCGCGGCGGATTGATGCCCAAACGGCGCTGGCAATAGGATTGGTAAATCAGGTGGCGGAACCTGAGAATTTGATGGAAACAGCACTGAAGCTGGCGAAAGAGATTTCCCGGAATGGTCCGGTGGCAGTCCAACAAGCCAAGTTCGCTCTAAATTACGGGTCTGAATGCAGCCTTGGCGTGGCCCTGCCCCTAGAATCAAAAGCCTACGAAATCACCATACCAACAAAAGATCGACTGGAAGCACTGAATGCGTTTGCCGAAAAGCGCTCTCCCGTTTTTACCGGAGAATAGGTAAGTTTCAGGTATTACAGATGTCTTCAACGTTCAATTACGGATGTAAAAAGGAATTATCAAATGGACAATCAATTTAAGCTAAAATACCCAAAGAAAATAAGAGTTGCTGACATATCCGTTCGTGAAGGCCTACAGCATGAAGAGCACTTCATTCCTGCCGATGCAAAAGTATATTACATAGAAGAAGCTATTCTGGCTGGCTTTAAGCGTCTTGAAATATCAAATTTTGCTAACCCGGCTTTTCTCCCCCAATTTAAAGATGTGGAAGAGGTGTTTAAGCGAGTTCGTGACAGCAAACGCTTGTCACAAAAAGGTATAAATTTCGATGAGATCGAATTAACAGCTGTGGCCATCAGGGAGACCGGTGTCGATCGTGCAGTAGCGGCCCGGAAAGAGGGTTGGGGGCCGGATCGTATCGGGATGATGGTATCTACCGACGAAGAGCATCATTTTGCCAATTCCGGGACGACTCTGCCCGAATATTGGACAGAAGCCCAGCGATGTATTGAGAAGTGTCATGATGTGAATATCAGGGTTTTCGGAACTGTCAGCACTATTTGGGGAAGCCCAATTTCTGGCCCTACGCGTTTTGAGGACGCCTTGGAATTCACCAAACGCTGGCTTAGTATCGGAGCTGATGACATCGAACATGCTGATCATGACGGATCAGCCCCACCGGATCAGGTTTACCGCTATTTTTCCATGATTCTTGATGAGATTCCTAACCCGGATCTGCACGTGGCTCATTTTCATGTAACACGAGGGTGGGGCCTGGCCAATGTCTTGGCCGCCATGCATGCCGGCGTGGAAATCCACGAAGGAGTGATGGGGGGTATCGGTGGACAGCCCGCGAACTTTATGGACAAGGTTCCCGTCCGAGGCACTGGTGAATACTACTACCGCGATCCTAATATTGTCGGGCTCGTCAGTCTTGAAGACGCGGTAGTCATGATGGACGAAATGGGGGTTGAAACCGGTATCGATATTGAACGGCTCCTCGCGCTGGGCAACAAATGGGAAAAAACCATCGGTCGTCGTTTGAGATCAGAATCGATATTAAACGGTAGAATTCCCAAACAACCAAGAGAAGAATACAAACGTCCGGGTCTTGCGAAGAGGAAGTCTGGCCGAGGTGAAACCCCAGGGCAACTTCTCCCAAGTGACTGGCCAGAAATTGTTAAACTGAATTAAGTAAAGGACCAAAAAGTATACGAAATCACCATCCCGACCCAAGATCGACTGGAAGCATTGAATGCCTTTGCTGAAAAGCGCTCCCCCGTATTCATCGGAGAATAGGTAGGTTTTTTCAACGTTAATATTTGCAATTTAAGGAGATTGTCTAATGAAATTAAGTGATGAGCTGATCATGCTCCAGAAAAGTGTAGGTAAATTTGTTAAAAGTGAGATCGAACCAATTGCTGAAGAGATGGATAAAGAAGATAAATGGCCGGATGGTATGTGGAAAAAGTTGGGAGATCTCGGAGTCTTGGGTTCATCGGTTCCTGAGAGTTACGGCGGTTCCGGTTTAGGGTCTTTTGCTCAGGTTGTTATCGCTGAAGAGATTGCAAAATATAGTGCGGCTATATCGCTATCCTATATTGCACATTCAAATTTATGTATGCATAATCTTTACAAGAATGGCAATGACGAACAACGCAGTAAATATCTTCCAGGACTATGTTCGGGAGAAAAGATTGGAGCGCTTGGCCTGACCGAGCCTGGGGCTGGCTCTGATGCCGTTAGTATTCAGACCTCCGCCAAACGAAGTGGGGATAACTATATTTTAAACGGTAGTAAAACGTTTATCACTAATGGTCCACAAGCCGATGTGGTAATTGTTTATGCTAAGACCGACAAAGAGAAAGGATCGGGGGGCATAACGGCATTTCTGGTTGAAAAACAATTTCCCGGTTTTTCAGCCTCTAAGCCCTTTGAGAAGATGGGTCATAGAGGTTCAAAGACTTCGGAGTTGTTTTTTGAAGATTGTCTGGTGCCGGCCAAGAACATTCTGGGCAAAGAAAATGAAGGCGTAAAGGTAATGATGTCAGGTTTGGATATTGAGAGGGTTGTGGTTGCGGCCATCGCCCTGGGTTTGGCGGAAGGTGCATTCAGAGAATCGGTCAAATATGCGAAAGAACGAAAACAGTTTGGTAAGGAAATAAGTAATTTTCAGTTAGTACAGGCAATGCTTGCTGATATGTATACCTCTATTGAGGCGGCAAGATTGTTAATCTATGATGCCGCAATGCAGGCTGATGAGGGCCAAAAAATCAATCTGCAAGCGGCGGCGGCAATCCTTTTTACGGCTGAAGCAACAACCAAAATAACATTGGATGCGATCCAGATACACGGCGGCTATGGCTACATGTTGGAATATCCTGTCAATCGGTATCTCCGAGATGCGAAATTATATGAAATAGGTGCGGGGACATCGGAAGTCAGAAGATTAATTATTGCCCGTGGAATACTCGGCGTTGAGACGTTTTAGGGCTTGTTCTCTTGTATATGGATAATGTTCCACTAATGTTGTGGAAACTTTGACAAACCCTGAAGCTCTGGAAAATTTCAAGAATATTGATAATGGCCTGGTGCTGCCATTTGTATCTATGGATCCAGGCACGATGCGTAAGGCCTCTGTCTCACTGGTGTCCCAGAACAACGCATGGGAGAACCTCAAGGGAGAGTTCTTAAGGGTCAAACCGTCGGTATCATCAGGCCTAGGCAGGATCGGTCTGGATGTGTGCAAACGCCTATAATCTTTTTGCGTCAAACTAATCGGCATAGAACAATATGATCATGAAAAGCCAAAAAAGAGTTGGGACCGGAATGGATTGGCAGCCTCTGTATCTTAAATAATTACCAACTTTCTTAACAGGACCGGTATTGATTATGCATAAAAGAATCGTTGTTAGCGGCTGGGGACAGGTTACGCAAAGCAAAGAAGTAACGGGGGCAATCCAGAATCCACTGGAGCTTATGATCCAGGCCGCTTCCCGGGCGCAAGAAAAAAGTGGCTTTGATTTTCTAGAGAAGATTGACGGCGTCATGACGGTTATGACACTTAGCTGCTATTACCCGGATGCAGCCCGACAACTTGCGCAAAAGATCAATGCCACACCTCGTTTCATCCATACCTCCGGAATTGGTGGGGAGTCTCCGCAAAATTTGATCAATATAGCTGCCGGCATGATTGCCCGGAGCGAGTTGGAGACGGTTGTAATCGCTGGCGCCGAAACCTACTACCCAAGAACGAAAAAACCGGCAAAACCGGAAAATGCCCTTTTTCAGGGGTTACCCGAAGATTATCAAGGTGACGACAGTATCGGCGCGACTGAGTTTGAGTTACGCCATGGGATATCCCAACCTGTCCAGGGTTTCCCCCTCTTTGAAACAGCGCTATGGGCAGAATCCGGTCTCGAATTAAAAAACTATTTGATGCGGCCTGGAAAACTTTGGTCACTAAATAGCCAGATCGCTGCTAATCATCCAAATGCCTGGTCAAAAAAAAGGTACACGGCTAAGGAGATAATCACCAAAACCCCATTCAACCGGATGATTGCCTTTCCTTACACCAAACTGATGAACCCGTTTGTTACGGTTGACCTTGGCGCTGCAATTGTTCTTATGTCCGAAGAGAGATCCCGAAAATTCCGTCAAAAAGAGAGTCGCCCGGTCTACTTTATCGGTGGTGGCTATGCCAGAGACCGTCAACGCTTCCTGATTGAAAAATCGAATTTCACATCAAGCCCGCCGCTTAAAGCTGCCGTTGACAAGGCTCTACAGCGCTCTGCTTTAAGCATTGATGAGATAGAAGTTTTCGATTTTTATAGCTGTTTTCCCTGCGCCGTAAGCATAGCACTAAAAATGTTGGGACTGAGACAAGATGACTGCCGACCATTCACCGTCACCGGAGGTTTAGGATTTTTTGGTGGTCCCGGCAACAATTACAGCTTACATGCCGTGGCCACTATGGTCGAAATGATTGCCAAGGGGGAAATCAATAATGGTTTAGTTACGGCATTAGGATGGTTTATGCACAAGCATGCGGCTGGAATCTACAGTGCTACCCCTACAGAAACAGACCTTAAACAACATGACTTAGATGATGCAAAGGCACCACTGACTGGTAGCCAGCCGATACCAATTATTGAAGAAGCAATCGCCAATGGATACATTGAAACCTACACCGTTATTTACAAAAAAAATGGCTCCCCCGACTACACCGTTATCTATGGAAAAACCGAGAAAGGTCTCAGGTTTGTCGCCAATTCAAACATCGACCCCGAAACAATTACGGCCTTGACCACCCAAAACCAAGTCGGCAAAGCTGTTCAGGTTCGATATGATAAACAAAAAAAACGCAACCTTGCCTACCTTATATAATTTGAAGCGGTCTGGGGAGCCAAAAAGATAAAAGCGATCAGTGTGCTGGGTACAGGCAGCATCTATACCACCGACCCGGTGGCATTGCTGTAGGTACGCTTTATGGCAAAGAAAAAGTATGCTGCCAAATGAGATAATCCCGATCGACAGTCATGGGGAGCGGGTTCTGTCCGGTTTTGAAACATTAAATTGCCACTTCAAATTTCTGACATGGAGGTATGCCCCCTATCCCCATATTGGGACGTTCATTATTGTAGTGTCAAAGCCATCTGGTAGTGTAACCCCCGATGAAGTATATTATGATCGAACAATTTCGGAGGCGGTGAACTTCTAGGCTTCAAAAAAAGTGAGGCCAAAAAGCGGGGGACACCACCGCACCCCCGAAAAACCAATTTAAATTTATGATTCTAAATCCCCAGACCTATAGCTTAGCAACAGTCAAATGTTGTCTAGACGTTTGGATCCACCGTATTCATTGTCACCCCCCAATCTTTAAAATTTTCGACTTATCTTCTAAGCGCCACCCTTGATGCTGATCTTACATGACACATTATAGCTAAGTTACAATTCGAAGCACTGCTCCAGAGATTTGACGCTCTAAATGGGGTCAGAGTAAAATTAAACTGTCAAGAGAAAAAAAGAGGCGTACTTGTAAAGATATACGCAGGCAATCTCAACTGTCCCATCAAATTGTAAACGAAAGATTGATCGTAAATACGCGTAACAAAATTATGACCACGAATATGTTATAGTAAGGTCATT
>JAOZKP010000094.1 GCA_029935295.1 bacterium
AAATTCCGTGCGGTTATTGGAACCTCAAAGGGATCTAAGGCAGTTATGCTCAAACAGAGATTAAGAAGGTAGAGGTGACCTGATGGATGATCTTTTTGATCAGGTGAAAAAAGAGATGGAGGGCGGCGGTGCTGAGGGTGATAGCGCAGCCGCGGCAGATTCCGCAGAGGCGGCGGCACCGGAGGAACAGAGTGCCCAGGATTTGATTGATGATATCTCCTGGGATGATGTTGCCGGGGAACTTGAAGAGCAGCGGGATATGATAAAAGATGAAGCTGCGGCTAAATCCGGCGGCGGCGCTGACACTGTGCCGGATGGTCCCGGGGATGATGGCCTGCTTTCGAGCCTGAGTGGTGAACAGCGCCAGCAGCTGCCGTCAAATATCGGTTTTATTCTTGATATTCCCCTGCAGCTCTCGGTTGAAATTGGCCGGACCCGGATGATTATCAACGATCTTCTGCAGTTGGGGCAGGGGTCGGTGGTTGAACTCGACAAACTTGCCGGAGAGCCATTCGACGTTCTGGTTAACAGTAAGCTTATCGCCCGGGGAGAAGTGGTCGTCGTCAATGAAAAGTTCGGTATCCGCCTGACTGATATCATCAGCCCGACTGAAAGAATCGAACAGTTGAAATAGTTTCTTCATGATCGAATCTAAGGAAAAGTTACGAATGAGATTTGGCGCAGGTAAAATTTTTTCTCGCCCGGTTTTGCTGCTGCTCGGCTGTCTGCTGTTGTCAGGGTTGAATTTCGGAGCTGTATCCGTATTGGCGGCGGAGTTGAGTTTTACAAAAGCTGAAGGGCAGATGGTTTTCACCATTCCCTATGAAACTGCGCCGGAGATTAATGCACTTTTTGTTGATTCCGGAACTGAAGTGGCACTGAATCTGCCCGCAGACGGGATTAAAATTAAACTGCAGAAACATAAGCTCGAAGATGAGTGGATTACGGCTTTCGGGATTGAGCGGGTCGGAGATCATTTGCGCTGGTATCTTAAAAAGCGTGATTCAGCCCTGAAAGTTAAATCATTTCTGGCGCTTGAACGTCAGAAAACCGAACTAAAAGTAGTTTTGCTGAAGCCGTACCGGCAGTGGCAGCCAACCGTAGTGACTGACAAGAATTCGGCGGTGAATGAATCGGCAATGCCGTCGGCGGCAGGAGAGCAGGAAAAGCTTAACCGGCTTAACCTGTTGCTCGAAAATCCGGACAGTAATGGCGCCGCCAAGTCCTTGCTTCCAGGAGTCGGTGCAGATGACAAGGCTTCGCCGTCGTTGCTGAAGTCCGCCGTTCGCAGTTTTGTCGTCTTGATTTTCCTGGTTCTGGTAATTTTCGGACTCTCTTTATGGTTGAAACGCTATCGTAAAAAAGGGGGACGTTTTCCAGGTTCTAATCTGGTTAAAGTTTTAAGTGTTGAAGTTATCAGCGGCAAACATCAGGTTATGCTGCTGGAACTCTTAGATGAGGTTCTGGTGGTTGGTGTCTGCGGCGAGCGGATGACTTTACTGACAACTATCAGCGATTCGGATCGGGTTGAAGAGCTGCGGCAGCTGCACGGCGAGCCGAAGAGCTCCAGCGGTAAACGGGGTTTTGCCGGCTATCTGCAGGGTTTTATGGAAAAAGATTCGGCTCTGCAAGGGAATAACAGTGATCAGACCCGGCCGACTGAAAATGTCAGTACCGGGGTGAACTACCAGTCCGTAGCCACATCCCGGCAGGCGGGCGTGTCGCCAACAACCGATGCGGCTAGTGACGAGCTGCCGGATAATTATCGTGAAGTCGTCAGCCAGATCAAGAATCGTCTACAGAAGGGTGATCGGGGTTAGTTTGCAGATGAAACGGGTAATGATATTGCTGTCTCTGCTTATTTTCGGGGTTCTGTTGCTGCCGGCCGCGGCTTCTGCGGCGCAGGAGGTGGCGATTCCAACCCTGCAGATCGGGGTCGGTGCTACCAGTGATCCGGGTCAGGTATCGGTTGCAATTCAGATATTGCTGCTGTTAACAGTACTGGCTCTGGCTCCCTCGATTCTGGTTTTGATGACCTCTTTCACCCGGCTCGTAATCGTTTTTCATTTTCTGCGGCAGGCTGTGGGAACTCAGTCAATGCCGCCGAATCAGGTATTGGTAGGTTTAAGTCTTTTTCTGACTTTTTTTATTATGTATCCGGTTTTTAACCGGATCAACCAGGATGCTTTTCAGCCCTATGTTGCCCATGAGATTGGTCAGGACGAGGCTTTTACCCGGGCACTATCGCCTTTAAGAAAATTCATGTTCAAGCAGACCAGCGAAAAAGACCTGGCTCTGTTTATCTCCATGGCCAAAGTCGAGCGGCCCAAGACCTTTGCCGATATTCCGACCCACGTTCTGATCCCGGCATTTATTATCAGTGAACTTAAAACCGCCTTTCAAATCGGTTTTCTTATCTATATTCCATTTCTCATGCTCGATATGGTGGTGGCCAGTGTCCTTTTGTCGATGGGGATGATGATGCTGCCGCCGGTAATGATTTCACTGCCGTTTAAACTTATTCTGTTTGTTATGGCCGATGGCTGGCATCTGATGGTCGGCTCTTTGATGCAGAGTTTTTAATTAAGGGAAAACTGATGACTCCTGAGTTTGTCGTGGCCCTCGCCAAAAGTTCGATGGAGACTACATTGCTGATCTGTGCGCCGATGCTGGGAACCGGGCTGGCAGTCGGTCTTTTGATCAGTATCTTTCAGACAGTGACCTCAATTCAGGAGATGACTTTAACGTTTGTTCCGAAGATTGTGATTGTTTTTCTCGCGGTGATCTATTTTTTCCCCTGGATGCTGCAGTATATGGTTGATTTCACGACGCAGATAATGATGTCAATTCCGCATGTCATTCACTGACCCAGGAATTGCCGGTAAAGGCACCAATAATTTTTTGACATTGCAATGAATTTTATTCCTGTAATTACTGTGGCCGATGTCGGTCATTTTTTTCTTATTCTGACCCGGATTGCTTCTTTGATCTTTTTCTTTCCGGTTTTAAGTAATAAAGCGGTACCGATAACCTTGAAAGCCGGTTTTTCCCTGTTGCTGGCTCTGCTCTTTTTTAATCTGGTTCCGGAAATTTCCGGAACACCGCTATTTACCCGCAGTCTGCCGGAGATCGGATTGGCTATATTGAGTGAAATGGTTATCGGAATGTTAGTCAGTCTCTTGGCCGGGTTTGTGTTCGGGGCGGTGCAGACGGCCGGGCAGATGATCGGTTTTCAGATGAGTTTCGCAATGGCAAATGTGGTCGATCCGGTGACCAGTATGCAGGTGCCGCTGATTGCTCAGTTCTACTATATGTTGGCGATGTTGTTGTTTCTGGCTTTTGGCGCCCATCGCTGGGTGTTTAAGGCCCTAGCTGAGAGTTTTAATATGATTCCGTTGGCCGGTTTTACCCCGGGCACCGGAATGCTGGATTTGATGCTGCGTTATTCAGCCGCCCTTTTTTCAACCGCGATCAAGATTGCGGCCCCTTTAATGGCGGCGCTGCTGCTCAGTGATGTGAGCTTAGGCGTGGTTGCCCGGACCGCGCCGCAGATGAATATATTTATTGTCGGAATGCCGTTGAAAATTTTATTGGGGATGGTCTTGATGGCTTTCACTTTTACTTATCTCTCAACCATGCTCGCAGACCTGTTTAAGCTTCTCTTTAATGATATAATGTTGCTGTTAAGAATTGCCGGAGGCGGCTGATGGCAAAAGATCCGAGTAAAACTGAAAAACCGACCTCGAAAAAACTCTCTAAATCACGGGAGGAGGGCCAGGTTGCCAAGAGTCAGGAGGTGGCTTCATCCTTTATCCTGATTGCTGCTCTGGCATTTTTCTTTTTTGCTGGGGGGCGGTTTTTTGATCAACCCGTCGACCTGATGCGCTATATTTTTCAGTATGCTCTGCAGCTTGATATTAATCCGGCGACGGTTTATAACCTTTTTCTTTTAACCATCCGGCAGATGTTTTACCTTCTAGCACCATTTCTGCTGTTGATGATGGTGGTCGGTCTCGCTGCTAATCTCATGCAGGTGGGTTTTAAAATAACCCCGAAAGCGATGCAGCCCAAGCTTTCCAAATTTAATCCGATCAGCGGTTTCAAAAGTAAATTTCTGTCACTTAAACCGCTGGTTGAACTGGTCAAATCCTGCCTTAAAATAGGAGCTCTTGGCTATATTGCCTATAGTGTTTACCGTCAGAATTTTGCTGGTTTTTTCACGCTCATGAATCAGCCGATCGGGTTGATCTTAAATTTTATTGCAAAAGTTTCCTTTCAGATTCTCTGGCGTTGCGGTCTCTTGATGTTGTTGCTGGCGATTGTTGACTATATGTATCAGCGCTGGGAGTTTATGGACGGCCAGAAGATGAGTAAGCAGGATATTAAAGATGAGATGAAGCAGCAGGAGGGGGATCCGGAGGTCAAAGCCCGAATTCGCAGCATGCAGATGAGTGCCGCCCGGCAGCGCATGATGCAGGAGGTTCCCAAAGCTGATGTGGTGATTACCAATCCGACCCATATTGCGGTCGCTTTGCGGTATGACCAAGAGAGTTCAGAAGCCCCGGAGGTAGTTGCCAAAGGGGCCGGGCTGGTGGCGGAAAAGATTAAAAAAATTGCCCGGGAGCATGGTATTCCGGTTGTTGAAAACAAAGCTTTGGCCCGGATTTTATTCAAAATTGTTGAGATTAATCAAATGATTCCGGAAAATCTCTATCAGGCTGTGGCCGAGGTCTTAGCCTATATTTATCGTCGTGACGGCGCATCAGCAGCGAAAGGTTTTTAAGTTAAATGGCTGAAGCAACCCAGAAATCTTCTTTTATTAGCCTGATCCTGAGCAGAGATGCAGTGATGGCTTTTGCGGTGATTGCCATTCTCATGGTTATGATCGTGCCGCTGCCGACGATCATGCTCGATACCCTGCTGGCGATGAATATCAGTATCGCCATTATTATTTTATTGATCTCGATGTATCTGCTCAAGGTGTTGGAGTTTTCAATCTTTCCGGCACTTTTATTGGTAACCACCCTTTTCCGCCTGGCCCTGAATGTGGCCTCAACTCGGTTAATTCTTCTGAACGGGGATCAGGGCACTGATGCCGCCGGCCAGGTGATCAAAGCGTTCGGCCAGTTTGTTGTCGGTGGCAACTATGTCGTCGGGACGATCATATTTGCCATTTTGGTAATTATCAATTTTATGGTTATTACCAAAGGTTCCGGGCGGATTGCAGAGGTGACGGCCCGTTTTACTCTGGATGCGATGCCGGGTAAACAGATGGCGATTGATGCCGATCTTAATGCCGGTATGATCAGTGAGAGTGAAGCCCGGGAGAGGCGTTCGGAGATTCGCCGGGAAGCTGATTTTTTCGGGGCGATGGATGGTGCCTCAAAATTTGTCAGCGGCGATGCGATTGCCGGGATTGTTATAACCTTAATTAACATTATGGCCGGATTTGTCATTGGCGTGATGCAGCAGGGCATGACCATGTCCGAAGCTGCGACCACCTATACAACTTTAACAGTGGGTGATGGCCTGGTGAGCCAGATTCCGGCTCTGATTATCTCAACTGCTTCAGGTATCATGGTGTCGCGCTCTGCGGCTGAAGGCAGTATGGGGAGCGACCTTGTCCGGCAGATTTCCGCTTATCCCAAAGTTCTGACGCTGGCAGCGGTGGCGCTCTTTATTTTTGCTTTGATTCCGGGTCTGCCGAAACTCTCATTTTTCTCACTGGCGGGATTGATCGGCCTGAGCGCATTTTTGTTGACGCGGCAGCAGGAAGCCGAGAAAGAAGCTCAGGCAGAAATGGTTGAACGGGAACAGGAAGCGAGTGCCGCCGCGAAAATGGATGAACCGGATGCGGTTGAAAAACTGTTGGCGATGGATACGATGGAACTTGAAGTCGGCTATGCATTGATTGCTCTGGTCGATGAGGCTCAGGGCGGTGATCTGCTCGAACGAATTAAACTTATTCGGCGTCAGTTTGCAATTGATTTAGGGATTGTTATGCCGGCTATTCATATCCGCGATAACCTGCAGTTAAAGCCTAATAGTTATTCCTTTAAAGTTAAAGGCAATGAGGTTGCGAGTGGGGAAATTCTGGTCGGTTACTGCATGGCGATGGGAGCTGATCCCGAGGGTACTGAAATTAAAGGAATATCAACTACCGAGCCTGCTTTTGGCCTGCCGGCCCTCTGGATTGAGGAGCGTCAGCGTGAGCGAGCCCAGCTTGCCGGTTACACCGTGGTTGACCCTTCAACCGTGGTGGCCACGCATTTGGTGGAAAAGATCAAACTCTTCCTGCATGAGCTCTTGAGCCGCCAGGATGTGCAGAAACTGGTGGAAAATCTGGCCCAGCGTTATCCCAAGGTGGTTGATGATATTGTGCCGTCGGTGGTGCCTTGGGGGACATTGCAGAAGGTTCTGCAGAATCTTCTGCGGGAACAGGTTTCGATTCGCGATTTGATGACAATTTTAGAGACTATGGCCGATTACAGTACGCAGGTGCGTGATGTTGATGTGCTGACCGAGTATGTGCGCCAGGATCTTTCGCGGACAATTGTTGGTAGCTATCTTACGGCTGATGAGCGTCTCTATGTGTTGACTTTGGAACCTTCTCTTGAGGAGCAGATCAATTCTTCAATTCAGAGAACTGACCATGGTGCGTTTTTAACGCTTGATCCCGGTATTGTCTATGCGATGGTTGAGCAGTTTCGCAATTTACAGGAGAAGTTTGATCAGGTTTCAGCCCGTCCGGTTCTCTTGTGTGTGCCGATTGTGCGTTTTCATCTTAAGCGTTTGTTGGAGCGTTTTGTGCCGGGCTTGAGTGTGCTTTCCCATAATGAGATACCTTCACAGGTAACCGTTCAGGCGCTGGGGCGGATTGCTATTAGTGTCGGAGGTGACAGTGCGGGTTAAGCGGTTTTTCGGTCGGGACAGCAGCGCCGCTTTGCAGGAGGTTAAGCTTGCCTTTGGTAAAAATGCTGTAGTTCTGGAAACAGTGCAGCGCGATGATGTCCCCCCTGAACGGCGGGTTGAAATTGTGGCGGCGATCGATTATGATCCCGGACTCAAGATTGAAAGAAAAAGCGAGAAGATTTCTACTGATATAGTTTCGTCCAGGAGAGCTGCGGCATTATCTGTCACATCTCCGGAGCCGGATTCAGCCGGTAATCTGCAGGCAACCGATTATGAACGACTGCAGCGTGAACTTCATTCGGTAAAAGGGATGATGGGGCGGTTGCTGGTCGGCAGCGGCCTGAGTGAAGGTTGGAGTCACAGCGGCTTTGCCGATCTCTTGAATCAGTTATTGGCCCGCAAAGTCAGCAGTGAGATTGCCTACGATCTGCTGACCCAGACGCAGTTGGAATTGAGTGACACTGCGGCCCTTAAAAAGCGGCCGGAAACCTTTATCAAAGAATTACTCAAGGCGGCTCTGGCCGGGGTGATTATGCGCCAGGTCAAGGTTCTAAAACGTAGCGAAATGGCGCGGGTGATTACGCTGGTGGGGCCGACCGGGGTCGGTAAAACGACGACCCTGGCAAAATTAGCCGCGGCTTTTGCGGGGGCAGGTGAACGGGTTTCTCTGATTTCAGTTGACACTTACCGGCTCGGGGCGGCGGCGCAGACGTTAGAGTACGGCCGGCGTCTTAAGATGCCGGTTGAGATTGTTAAAGACCGGAAAGAGCTGCTTGCCGCCCTTAACGGATTTGCCGGTTTTGATCGGGTATTAATTGATACGATGGGGCGCAGTATTCGTGACCGTAAAGGCCTGGCCGAACTCTGCCGGGTACTGAAAGTGGTTGTCGGAGAAACCTTTTTAGTGTTGCCGGCCGGAATTCAGGAAGAGGATCTTCTCGAAAATTTGGTTCATTTCCGGCCATTCGGGGGTACATCACTGCTTTTTACAAAACTGGATGAAACCAGTTGCTATGGCTCAATTCTCAATGGTCTGCGTTATGCACAAATGCCATTGAGCTTCTTTACCAATGGGCAAAAAGTGCCCGATGATATCGAAATCGCCAGTGCTGAACGCCTGGCCGATCTTTTGTTGGATATAATTTGAGGAATTGAAGTTATGGATCAGGCAGCGGCTTTGCAAAAATCCGGATCTGCAGTCAAGGTGATTGCCGTCGCCAGCGGCAAAGGCGGGGTTGGTAAAACCAATACGGTCATAAATCTGGCCAGTTCCCTGGCGGCAATGGGCCAGCGGGTGATGGTTCTCGATGCCGATTTAGGTTTAGGGAACCTGGATGTGATGCTGGGCCTGGCGCCGGAGTATAATCTTCAGCATCTTTTTAGCGGTGAGAAAACTCTGGATGAGATTATGGTTGAGGGCCCCAATGGTATAAAAATTATTCCGGCGGCCTCCGGAATTCAGGAAGTGACGCAAAGCGGTACCCGGGAACAGCAGATTTTAATGGAACAGCTCGGTCGTTACGAGGGCAAGATCGATTTTTTCTTTATTGATGCGGCCGCGGGAATTTCGAATATGGTGACCAGTTTTGTCAGGGCTGCTGATATTGCCCTGGTGGTGGCGACGCCGGAGCCGACCTCGATGACTGATGCCTATGCTCTGATGAAAGTTCTCTGCAACAACTATGGTGAAAAGAAGTTCTACCTTCTGCTCAATCAGGTGACCGGTGAGTCGGAGGCGCGGCAGGTTTACAATAAATTAAGCCGGGTCGGAGAGAAATTTCTTGACATCACTTTGATTTTTTTGGGATATATTCCTAAAGATGCAAACGTGCCTCTGGCGGTATGCCGGCAGCAGGCGATAGTTGAATATCGGCCGGAGTCACCGGCGAGCCGCTCTTTTGTTGATACGGCCCGGCGTCTTAAACGTTTGCCGATACGTTCAAAAAGTGGTGGTTTGCACTATTTTTGGCAGCGGATGGGTGGTAAAAGCAGTGACTGAAACAGGTGCGGCGGCAACTTTCGTGTTGGATGAAAAGGTGATGCTGAAAGAGTATCTACCTTTGATTCAACGCCTGGCCCGCCGCCTGGTTTCACGTCTTCCAGACAGTGTTGAGGTAGATGATCTAATAAATTCCGGGGTTTTAGGGCTGCTTGACGCTGTCAGTAAGTTTGATTCAGAGCGGCAGATCAAGTTCAAAACCTATGCCGAATTCAGGATTCGCGGAGCTATGCTGGATGACCTGCGGAGCCAGGACTGGGCCTCGCGGAGTCTGCGAAACGACTCGAATATGCTTGAGAGCGCCTATGCCTCTTTGGAGCACAAGCTTGGCCGGCCGGCAGAAGAGAGCGAGGTTGCCGTAGCACTTAATCTAGACCTTGATGAATTCTACAAGCTGCTGGGCCGGGCCCGCGGGATTTCGCTGGTCAATTTCGAGGATATGGTTGCGGATGACTCCGCAAATTCACGGAATCCGCTGGAAATGATTGCCCTGATTGAGAGCGATGACCCCTTCGTTTTGTTTCAGGAGCTGGAACTGCAGGAGCATTTTGCTGCGGCGATAGATGATCTCAATGAACGTGATAAAATTGTTTTACAGCTTTATTACTTTGAAGAGCTTAACCTGAAAGAGGTCGGCGAAGTTCTGGATGTCAGTGAGTCGCGGGTCTGTCAAATGCGAACCCAGGCGATTATTCGTTTGCGTAACCGGATAAAATCCTTGCGCCGGATAAAAAAATCAGTTAAAAGAGAAATACTTTAACCGCAGGAATATTTTTTAAAATATTTAGTTTTAGACGTGATCGAGGGATAGGCTAAATGAATAAAGATATGAGAATCATCATTGTCGATGATTTTTCGACAATGCGCCGGATTATCAAAAACATTCTCAGGCAGCTTGGTTTTACCAATGTTACCGAAGCCGATGATGGTGCGACGGCTTGGCCGAAGATTCAGGCAGAGGCTTTTGATCTCGTGGTTACAGATTGGAATATGCCGAAAATGTCCGGCCTTGAGCTTTTGAAAAATATCCGCAATGATGAAAACCTGAAAGATATTCCAGTATTAATGGTTACCGCTGAAGCCTTGAAAGAGAACATTATCGAAGCGGTAAAAGCCGGGGTCAGTAATTATATTATCAAACCTTTCACCGCTGAGACCATGCAGGAAAAACTGGAAAAGATTTTTAGCGGTTGATGGGTATTAGGTTTTTAGCCACTTGACGGTAATGCCGGAAAATGGATAAATTTATCAGGGTGAGAGCTTAAGGCGACAAAGTTTGCCGGCAGTTCTCGCCCTTTTTTATTTTAGCTGAATGGTGAGATTTGTTTTCACGTTACCACTTTCGCTCATTTCTTGAGA
>JAOZKP010000095.1 GCA_029935295.1 bacterium
CCGCCGCTCTATTATGCTAACGGTATCAACGGCTACCCGCAAATTGTCGTCGGCAACCCGATTACGATTATGACCTGGGTTGATGCCAACCCGCAGCCCGATGCTGACATGTCCGATCTGCCTTATGGCGGCGCCAAGATTCTTTATGTACGAGAACTTAACGCTATCATAAAAGCTTATAAACGTCCGATCCAGCTGGGACAGATTCCGCCGATGGAAATGGCGATGATTCCGGCTAATGATCCGGCATATGTTAACAATCCTTATGTTGGACGCGTAGTTTTGAAAGACAGCGGTTACGTCATCTTCGATCACACCGGCGATATGTTCCCGGATATCTGGTGGGATGAAGATGTTAAAGCGGTTCAGGCAGCGTTAACCACAGTTTTGAAAGCTGAGGGACAAACCGACCCGAAACCGTTACTCTTTATTGCCGGCCATTACTTCTCAGACAGCCACGGCATTAAACCGAAAGAGAAAGCTTTAGGCTCTAAATCCTGTAACGACTGTCATGGCGACTCTGCCACCAGTGCCGGAGCCCATCGCGTTACTGACCGTAACATTATGTTCATGCCGTGGTCACCGCCTTGGTTCAGAGAAGAAAATAAGGCTATGCGTTATGATCCCAAAGAGGGAATGGTTCCGGCCAACCCGGATGGCCTCTTCATTGTTGACGGTGAGGTAGATTATATTAAACCGATGCAGGCCAATGGTTTACGCTTCATCGGCTCACGGGCTGATGATCTCTTAAAACTCAGTCATCACCATGCTGAAGAGATGTTCACACTGGCTGCCGAAGGAACTTCTACCGGTAGCCATATTCCGGGAATTGACCCAAGTCTTTTGACCCCGGAAGAGCAGGAAACTGCCTACCTGAAACAGGTTGTCAACGGCCCCTGGCAGGATAAAATGTATTTCTATCTGCCGAAAGAGGTTAAAGACACTTTGATGTCCTGCGGCTTCTTCATCGGTGGACCTGAAAGTGTCTATCTTGAAGGTCGCGGTTTTGTCCGGGCTAATGTTCTGCAGATCGAGTTTGAACACGAAGGTGAGATCGGCACGATTATCCGCCTGCCCTACAACGGCGTTGAGCCTGAAATCTGGAGTCTTGGCGAAGATGATACCTTTTACACACTTAACCATGAAGCCGAAGTCATCGGTATGCAGGGTGGCTATGTCATGGTTAAAATTCATGAGTCCGGTGAATATATCGCAGTTGAACCGGGTGCCGGCGGCGGCAACGAGATTCTTTACGATCTCTGGGGCGCATTCATGCAGTAGATCCAAAACCGGCAGACTCAAAGTTGCCGAGGTTTAAGATGTAACCCAAGCGGGCCGGTTGATTATCAACCGGCCCGCTTTTTTTGTATAGACCCCCCAAAAAAAAATTATTTACCATCTTCTTTTTTTAGTTGACAGCATATTGGAAGATTGGTAAAACGACCAAATAATAAACCGGCAATTCACTTACTTACAGGAGGGTGTAAAATGTTAAACGCAAAAAGTTTTATGGACGTTGGCATGGCTTTTCATGGCCATAAATGCCCGGCAATGCCGCTGGGATTACGGGCAGGGGTTGCGGCAATGAATGTTCTTAAAGTTGATCGAGCCCAGGATAAAGAACTCTATGTTATTTCCGAAACAGGAAAAAGCCATGCCGCCGGCTGTTTTCTGGATGGAATCATGACTGCAACCGGCTGTACCTACGGTAAATCAAATATTGAAAAACTCTACTACAACAAAATGGCCTTCACGCTGATTGATGTTGCAACTCAACGTTCCGTCCGGGTTTCATTGAAGCCCGAATTCTTCGGCAATATGATGCAGTCACCATTTGTCAAACAGCGTCAGGATGGAGTTCTGCCTCAAGATGTCCCGGCAGAGATCGCTGATCCGCTGATAGAAAAAGTTTTGAGTATACCGGAAACCGCTTTCCTCGAAATTGGTCCGATTACGACAACCGATTTCAAACCGACTAAGGGTATTTTTACAACTGCTTGCTGTTCCCGATGCGGCGAGCGCGTATTTAGTAATAAATTGGTTGATAGTCCTGATGGTAAAATCTGTCTTGGCTGTCAGGCACAGGACGCAGCATAGCTTAACCGGAACGGACAATGGAAAAACAATTACTGCTGGCCGGAGTATTTCTGTTTATCTCAATGCTCTTCTCGATGATTGGTATGGGCGGAGGGATTCTCTATGTGCCGATTCTCCTATTCGCCGGCTACAGTATGAAAATAGCGCCCGGCATCAGCTTGATCCTGATTATGAGTACCTCGCTGGCGGCTCTGTTCCATTTTTACAAAAACAAAAAAGTCGACTGGAAACTTGCTCTGGTTATCGACCCGCCGACCGATATTATGGCATTTGTCGGCGGCTATTTCAGTGCCCTGGTTCCCGAAAATATTTTACAAGGGCTACTGGCCGCAATCCTGCTGCTGGCCGGGGTCCTGATGATAAAAAAGAAAAGTGAATCTGGAGTTTACCGGCAGCCAACAAAACCCTGGTACTGGCATCGCCATTTTGACGAAGTCGATTACAGTGTTAACCTGCCCCTGGTCTTAACCGCGACCGCCGCTATCGGTATCCTCGCCGGAATGCTGGGAATTACCGGCGGCATTATCAAGCTGCCGATAATGGTGCTGCTCTGTGGCGTACCAATGGACATTGCCGTCGCCACCTCGACCGTAATGGTTGCCCTGACTGCAGGTTCTGGTGTCATCGGCCACGCCTTACATGGCAATGTTGACTGGCATACCGGCCTGACGCTGGCCCTGGCGGCAATTATCGGCGGCCTCATCGGCAGCCGGATATCTCTGAATACCGATAAAAGTAAACTCAAACGGATATTTGGGTTCATCATTCTTCTGATCGCCCTGCAAATTATCTATAAACTGACAACCCAATAAAAACGTCAATAACCCTAAAAGAGCCTAAGATGACAAACAAAAAACTGACTCAAAGTATTTCCATACTGTTTATTATGATTATCTCTCTGGGATTTATCAATCCTGCATTTTCCACAAACAATCAAACTGACACTAAGATCTATTCGACGCATCACATCCAGGTTTACTACCTGCACAATACATTTCGTTGTTTCTCCTGCAACAGTATTGGTGATCTGACCCGAGCTGCAGTTCTCGGCGGCGAAGTCAAAAATCCGCAAACCGGCGAAAAAAATACTTTAGCCCCCGCCTTTCAGGATCTCATTGATCAAGGAAAATTGAGCTTTACTGCGGTCAATGTCGATGATGCAGAGAACCACCATTTTCTGAAAGATTTTCATACCCGGGCCAAGTTCCCGGTAATTGTGGAGATTAAAGATGGCAAAGTTGTCCGCTACAAAGTTCTTAATGAAGTCTGGAATCTGCTGCATGGCCCCCAGGACAAGTTCATCAGTTATATTCAGAAAAATGTAAAAGAATACGCCAAAGGGCTTTAGGAGATTCTCGTGCAAAAATGGCAGCGCTGGCTGGCGGTTCTGGTTACTCTGATTCTCGCGACCACCACTTTCTATCTCAGCCCCAATCACCAAAAATCAGCAGCAGCCGCAAATACCCATCAGCCCGGCAACAATCCCGAACTTACCGAGCAACTCCCCCTGATGCTGGAACTCGGTTCGACTACCTGTGTTCCCTGCCAGATGATGGAAAAGGTACTGGAAAGCTTACATTCAGGTTATTCAGAGCAATTTCAGGTTGAGTTTAAGGATGTCACAATCAAGCCGGAAATCGGCCGTAAACACCATATCAAGCTGATCCCGACCCAGATTTTTTTTATTGCCGACGGCCGGGAGATCTTCCGTCACGAAGGCTTTTTTCCAGAAGCTGAAATTATTAATCAATGGCAGCGTTTAGGCTATGATTTCACTAAAGACGTTAAGGCGGCGACCGCCCCCGCCGACCCCGGCCTGTTCTCCGGGCTTTTCAGCTATCTAGAACAGGCGGTAACCGGAACTCCGGCCATTGCCCTTCTCGCCGCTTTCATCTGGGGAATTTTAAGCATTATTTTAAGTCCCTGCCACCTCGCAAGTATCCCTCTAATCGTCGGTTTCATTGATAAGCAGGGGCGCATGTCGGTCCGCCGGGCATCCCTGATCGCAACCCTGTTTGCCGTCGGCATTCTTTTTACCATTGCCCTGATCGGAGCCCTGACCGGAGCAGCCGGTCGGATGATGGGTGACCTCGGACCTTATGCCAATTACGGAGTTGCTGCAATATTTCTGATTGTTGCCCTGCAACTTGCAGACGTAATTTCTCTCGAATGGAGTGCTCCCAACGCCCTCCAAATCAAACAGAAAGGTCTCTGGGCAGCATTTCTTCTCGGCCTTATTTTCGGGATCGCTTTAGGCCCCTGCACGTTTGCCTATATGGCCCCGATACTGGCTATAACTTTCAAGATTGCCGCCACGCAAACCACTTACGCCATTGCCCTGCTCCTTGCCTACGGTATCGGCCACTGCTCGGTTATCATTTTAGCCGGAACCTTTACTGAAGTTCTGCAGAACTACCTTAACTGGAATGAAAAATCCCGGGGTGCACTCATCCTGAAAAAAGCCTGCGCCTTTTTAGTCATGCTTGGTGGACTCTATTTAATCTATAAAACCTGAGCCATCTAAGAAAAAATTTTATTCTTCAAATTAACTGCTCCGGAAACGACTATGACTGAAAAAATAAATATCCTTTTTTTGTGTACTGGCAACTCCTGTCGCAGTCAAATGGCGGAAGGCTGGACAAGAGCCCTAAAAAATGAAGAAATTACCGCTTTTTCCGCCGGGATTGAAACTCACGGTCTTAACCCTGCCGCAGTTAAAGTGATGGCCGAAGCCGGCGTCGACATTTCACAGCAACGCTCAAAATTGGTGGATGAATTTCTTGATACTACTTTCGCCGCCATCATCACTGTCTGCGGCCATGCCCACGAAAACTGCCCCTGGTTTCCGGGCAGCGGCAAAGTGACCCATATCGGTTTCGACGACCCACCTCAACTCGCCCAGAAACTGGCTAACCAAGGCGCCAACCCCGAAACTCAGCTCGAGTGCTATCGCCAAGTCCGCGACAAAATTAAAGCATTTGTCAAAACTCTGCCACAATGCTTGCACTTATAGAGTAGAGTAATACCCATAAGTCAAGCCTGACCCCAGATTTTTCTTCACCCGCACCGTCTCGATTGGGGTTGTTGCTTTATAAATGGCAGCCAAAAGGTTCTCTTTCAACCCTAATCTTTGACCCGCCATTTATAAAGCTGCGACCCCGTCAAAGTGGGCGAAGCAATGGTTTTGGCGTTCTCAAAATCCAGCAAATTCCCAAGAGACTTGATCATTACTTTGTCAAGGATAAAGATTTGACCCCCATTCCCGTGCTGCCCGAACTGGCATTTACCAACCCGGTTGACGGATATAAAGGAATAAACTATGCCGAGGTGAGCGCGGTATTGGCTGAGGCGGTTAAAGAGCAGCAGCAGCAGATTGAACAGTTAAGGGCGGAAAATAAGTGCTTAAAAGCCGGCAATGCGCAGATTGAAAGTCGGCTGGAGAGATTGGAAAACCTGTTGTCAGGTTATGCAAAAAGATAAAAGGCGTCTGAAGGAGCAGTATTGCTGGCAACATCAACAAATAAGGGGCGACAGATGTATTTCAGGGCGATGATTCACCCTGAAATATATCTGTCAGAAGATGGGCTGACTATCTATGGGGTTTAAGCATCAATCTAACTGGCGACGGATGAAGGTTGGGATTTCGATATCATCGATACCGCCGGTAAACTCGGTTTCGGCGCCGACGACCTTTTTCATCATCTGGGGGATATCCTGAATGTCATCAAAGTTAAGGTCGTAGTTGGCACTCCGGTCATTATCTACAGCTTCAAAGGTCTTGGTTTTGGCCACAGCCTCTTCCTGACGGGCCTGGAAAGCGGGACGGTCATAATTATCCCGACGAGAGGGAGCGGTACCAATCGGATATTTCCCGCCCAGACCTAATCCCGGTCCACGAACAGCGGTACTTACAGCCGCGGCATGACTCTGAACTGAATCAAAACCGGTGGCAATAACTGTAACCCGGAGATTATCACCTAAAGAATCATCAAGAACGACACCGAAAATCACTTCCGCATCTTCATGGGTCTCTTCCTGAATCAGACTGGCAGCTTCATCCATTTCATGCAGAGTCAACTCCGAGGCCGCAGTGAAATTAATAATTACGCCGCGGGCGCCCTGAATACTCAAATCCTCCAGCAGCGGTGAAGCGATTGCTAATTGCGCGGCTTCCATCGCCCGGTGTTCACCACTGGCCATGCCGGTGCCCATCAGGGCCATGCCGGTATTGCCCATAACCGTTTTTACATCCTGAAAATCGAGATTGATCTGACCATGGACATTTATCAGGTCGGAAATACTGCGCACGGCCTGTAAAAGTACATCATCGACAGTTTTGAAAGCGTCAACTGCCGTCGTATCTTTGCTAACTGTATTCAATAAACGCTGATTCGGAATGGTAATCAGGGCATCAACATTTTCCCGTAATTTTGCCAGTCCCTCTTCCGCAATCCGCATCTTTTTCTTGCCTTCAAAATTGAATGGCTTAGTCGCCACGCCGATAACCAGAGCTCCGGATTCACGCGCCAACCGGGCAACTACAGGAGCGCCGCCGGTACCGGTACCGCCACCCATTCCCGCGGTCACAAAAACCATATCCGCACCGCCGATCAACTCAGAGATCTGATCCGCATCTTCCAAGGCGGCACTGCAGCCGATATCCGGATTTGCCCCAGCCCCCAAACCTTTGGTCATCCGGCTGCCAAGCTGGACTTTAGCCGGAGCCTGAGAGGCATTCAGATCCTGGGCGTCAGTATTCGCAACAATAAAATCAACCCCCTCCAGACCTGAAATAATCATGTTGTTAACAGCGTTGCCGCCACCACCGCCAACCCCGATTACTTTGATTTCAGCTGCCAGAGTCCCACTCTCTTCAAATTCAAACGTCATCGCTCTCTCCCCTTGTCTAAAGTTACCCAAACCTTAAAAAAAACCGATATTTTTCAACAATTTTTCCTAACAACCGAAAAATTGTCTTTTTTACTAAAAGAAATCCTTCAACCAAGCTCCAAGTTTACTTAAAAAACTACCAACTTCCATACCCTTAAAACCTTGACCGCGCCGACCTGAATTCGGCTCCTGGACCGCATATTTCAAGAGACCGATTGCGGTCGCAAAAACCGGACTATTTACCGCTTCAAAACCGCTGCCGCGGGCAGCGGGAAAACCGACCCGGGACTGGAGTTCAAAAACTTTCTCCGCCAACTCGGCCGTACCCGGAAGCAACGCTGACCCGCCGGTCACCACCACCCCGGAAACCACCTGATCATAGACCCCGGATTTGTGCAATTCACGGTTGGCAAGTTCAAAAATCTCTTCAACCCGGGGTTCAATAATCTCTCCTAAAATCTGCCGTGGAAGTTTGCGCGGCGGCCGGCCGCCAACACTCGGAACCTCAATCGATTCGTCCTGATCAACAATATGCGTCGTTGTACAACCATACTGCCGCTTGATCTTCTCCGCTGCTTCCATCGGCGTCCGCAGGCCAATCGCAATATCATTACTTACCTGATTTCCGCCCAAAGGCAAGGATGCGGTATGGGTAATGGCTCCTTCAACAAACACCGCAATATCCGTAGTACCGCCACCAATATCAACCAGAACAACGCCTAATTCACGCTCTTCGGCAGTTACTACGGCCAGACTTGAAGCCAGCTGCTGCAGAACTATTCCTCTGACATCAAGGCCGGCCCGGTTGCAGCAGCGGTAGATATTCTGCAATGAAGCTGCGGAGGCTGTCACAATATGAACATCAACCTCCAGTCTGACCCCGGACATACCTACCGGATCGACCACCCCTTCCTGATCATCAAGAAAAAACTGCTGCGGGATCGTATCAATCACTTCCCGATCCATCGGAATGGCAACTGCCCGGGCGGCATCAAGAACTTGCTCAACATCACTTTGACTGACTTCCCGGTCTTTAACCCCGATAATCCCGTGACTGTTCATGCCCTGCAGATGACTGCCGGCAACCCCGGTCTGCACCACCCTGATCTTCTGACCGCAGATCTTTTCCGCTTCAGTTACGGCCTGGCGGATCGACTCCACTGTAGAGTCCAGATTAACCACGACCCCCTTACGCAATCCCGCTGCCGGAGCCGTGCCGACCCCGACTATTTCGAGGCCCTGCTCACCCTGGACACCTACCAGAACGCAAGTTTTTGTTGTCCCGAGATCAAGACTGACAAACATCTGTTCACTTTTGGCCATTCTTCTCCGCCTCTACTTCATTAACCTACTGCGACTGCCGCAATCCGGCCACAACCGAAGACTCTCCGGCACAATCAAAATATTTTACTGTCGCCGCCCGTTTACCGAGAACCTGCAGTACTTGCTGCCAGCGCTCAAGACGTTCGTCATAATTATCAAAACCCAATTGCAACTCCCAGTTTCTACCCGTCGTGAACAGATTCAAACCACAAGCTTCATCCATTACAATCTGGGAAACTTCCTCCGGCAGCTGCGATCGCCGTTCTTCCCAGATTTTTAATAACCGCATAGCCTTCTTCAACAATCCGCGCCAAACCTGCGGCCGCTGCCGCCACTCTTTCAGACTAACCCCGCTGATCAACGGAAAATCGAGTTTCTCAGCCGGTTGTGCCTTTGCTATCACAACGCCTTCTCCATCAACCATATAGAGATCATTAAGATAGAGCAGCGCTTTCGGCTGGCGCTCTTTTATCACTATCTGCAAACGATCCGGCAGCCGGCGACTGATTACCGCCTGCTTCACAAACGGCAGATCCGTAATCCGCCGCTGCGCCTGCATTAATGAAAATGTAAAGATCAACTGCCGTGAATCAAGATTTAAGGCTTTGATTATCTCGGGCCTCCGACAGCGGTGATTACCCTCAATAATAATCTCTTTGACCAAAAAACTGTTTTCCGTTTTTAACCAGCTGTCAGCATTCGTCAGCAAAGTCGGGAGCCAGAGCCATAGAGCCCCGCAACCTAAAGCAACCAGACAGACGATCGCTACCGGCAGCATGAATTTCCGGCTGCTACCGCGCTCAGCACTTAAATTACGAGCCCGCCGAATATCCTGCTGGCGATTACCCGGCCGCGGCCGCGGAACCGCTTTTTTTTTAGAGCGTCGCCAAATCAAGACCGGCACCTTGAAGAATGCGATCTATCAATGTCTCAAAATCCATCCCGTCCGCTGCTGCCGCCTGGGGCAGAAGGCTGGTTTCAGTCATTCCCGGAACCGTATTAATTTCAATCACATAAGGTCGATTTGCCATATCCAGACGAAAATCAACCCGCACCGCACCGCGATCACAGCCTAAAGCCCGGGCACTGGCAATCGCCAGATCCTTAACATGATGCGCTGTCGATTCATCAAGCGGCGCCGGCACCAGATATTCAGAAAACCCTTTTGTATATTTCGCCTGATAATCATAAACTCCGCCCCGGGCCCGAATCTCAATCAACGGCAGGGATTCACCATGCAACACCGCCGCAGTTAATTCTATCCCCGGAATATAACTCTCAATCATTACCTGCCGGCTGAATTCGCGGGCATTAATCAGGGCCGGTTCCAGGTCGGCGGCATCGGTGACGATACTCATTCCCAGACTTGAACCTTCAGCTACCGGCTTCACCACCAGCGGATAACCGCCCGGCGGTACCGCAACCTCGGTATCACTGATCACTGGTACGGTATAATCGGGAGTCAGAATCTCATGTGAAAGCAGAATTCTCTTGGTCATAACCTTATTCATAGCTATGCTGCTTGCCATAACGCCCGGGCCGGTATAGGGAATCTGTAGATATTCAAGTCCGCCTTGAATAGTACCGTCCTCGCCATAAGCACCATGCAAAGCAATAAATGCGACTTCAATTTTCGCCTCTTTAAGACGGGCAAAAACATCGCGGTCAACATCAATCAGGGAAACCATAAAACCCAGCTCCTGCAGAGCCAGACCTACAGCCTTACCGCTTTTCAGAGAAACTTCCCGTTCAGCCGAGAGGCCGCCATAAAGTACTCCGACCCGGGTTCCTGGCGTAAATTTCATCTTCTCCTCCAGTTACGGTTTTTTTGACGTTAACTCTATGTCACCATAAAACTATAACAAATGGTGTCGAACATCGCTTCGCCCTCAGTAACGGGGTCAAAGCT
>JAOZKP010000096.1:0-2787 GCA_029935295.1 bacterium
TGTCGCCGGTGCCGCCGTCACTTTTGTCGTAATCTTTATCGTGGGCGTATTCGACCGCCAGAGAGAGTCCGTCAACCAGACCGATACCGAAAGTGCCGAGATAGCGTTGCTCCGGAAGTTCCAGAGCCAGAGCTTCATCCGAGCCCTGGTAGGCAATCGCAAAAACAGTTTCATGGCTGGCAATCTCGAACGTATATCCCAGCTCAATATTCCAGGCTTCAGGTTCAGCTCCGTCACCCTTAAATTCAAGCTCCGCAGCTTTAAAATCATCAAGTGCGCCCAGGTATTCTCCAATCAGCTGCAAGCCCTGCCAGGAGACGATTGCGTGGGCGGTGATACCGTCTACGTAATCGTCGATTTCACTCGGCAGAGTGTCGCCCAGGGTATCAGAGTCGGCCAGATTGTTGATCCAGCCCATCCCGACATCAATACCGAAAGTATCATTTTCAAAAACATAGCCGGCAGCAATACCGAAGCATTTGATTTCGTCATCATCGCCGCTTTCATTGATGTCGCCGTTGAAAGCGTAAGTGCTGGCGTGCAGGCCGTTATATTCAGCTCCGACAACGATTGCGGTTTCACGGGTTTCACCGATTTCAAGCGTCAGCGGATCGGAGATCATATGACTCTCGAAATTACCGAACGGAACATAGAGTTTACCGACCTGAGCGAAGAGCGGAAATTCATCGGTGTTGCCGAGAAAGATATAGGCTTCATCAATATCAACCGGTTCGGTATCATCCTCTTCCCAGAGAAACAAAAGGTGGGATTTTACATATTTATGCAGGTCGATATCGATATCCAGTTCCGCTGTTGCCAGAGCAATGTCACTCGAATCGTTGTCATCATAATCTTTGGAGAAGTTGACTTCAGCTTCAACCAAACCGCTTAACTTAATCCGGTTGTTGAAGAACTTCAATCCTTCACTGAGAACCCCGGACTCTTTTGATTCCGGGCTATTCTCCACCTGTTCCTGTGCCTGCACCTGATCCTGGATATGAGTGCGTTCGCGTTGAAAATCCCGTTTGTGACCGCTTAAACGCTGCACATTTGACTCAATAACCTGATTCTGGTTGGCAAGTTGGGCCTTAAGCTCTTTAAGCTGGCGGGCAAGTTCCTGAACCTGCTGCTCCAG
Organism: bacterium; assembly: GCA_029935295.1. Classification (GTDB taxonomy): domain Bacteria; phylum Desulfobacterota; class Anaeroferrophillalia; order Anaeroferrophillales; family Tharpellaceae; genus Tharpella. The sequence continues at coordinate 1,136 of JAOZKP010000096.1, forward strand.
GGCTTTGGTGTCGGTGGCGAAAGCCGCAGCCGGCAGCAGAAGGCTGAAAACGGCTAAAATAATCAGTAAATAGCGTATTGGTTTCATGGTTACTCCTTGTTTGTTGGTAACTGTTCAGCGTGTCACCATAAAGCTATAACAAATGGTGTCGAACATCGCTTCGCCCTCATGAACGGGGTCAAAGCTGGCGGTGCTGAAGCACCTTGTTCCAGCAATGACCCCAATCGTGACAATTTGTGTGAGATAGTTGAATAGTTACGTTTTATGTTTAATTGCTTTGAAGTTTTATTTACAATCTACAGGTTGATATCACTTTCTTTGGCAACGTCTTTGATATGACCGATGTAGATATCGGCAATCTTGGAGTTTTCGCCTAGGCCTTTTTTGACTGTAATAACCTTGATACCTTTGCTTTCGAATACCTTCTTCCAGGAGTCATCTTCATCCCCGGCCATATCGTTGTTGGCGTGATCGCCGGCAACGATCATAAAAGGTTTGAGGATGACTTTTTTGGTTTTTGTATGAAGCAGGCCCTCAACTACGTTGTCCAGTGAAGGGTAGCCTTCAACTGTGCCGACCAGGATATTGGTTTTAGGATACATTTGCCGCAGGGTCTGCTGAAATTCAATATAGGCGCCGGTGCTGTAATACTCATTGCCATGGCCCATATAGACCAGCGTGGCACCGTTTTTATTGGCCAGGGCAACATCGGCGGCCAGAGCTTTGGCGGCCGGAACCAGGTCTTCATGGTAGTCATGTTCGATGCCGGCTTTCCCCAGCAGAGGTCGGCCGATGACCAGTTTTTTGAAGGGCATAAACTTAGCTTTAATGGTTTTGATTGAGTTAAGACCGGCAACGTATGCGCTTAAGTCAGCGAACTCCTCACCGGCATAGATGTGGGTCGGCTGGACAATAATAACATTGTAGCCTTCATCCTGCAGGTTGGCGATGGTTGCCAGAGGGCCTTTGACGTAGAGAATATCATTAGGGATATTGGGGTTGTCGGTGAGAAACTGTTTGTCGTCCTGGCGTTTATGCCAGATCTTGCGGATGATATTCGAGGTGAAAGCCATTTCAACCCTGGTCTCCGGAAAAGCTTTCCGGACCCGGTCACGGATGTTGGTGATTGCGACCAGAGCACTGGGGTAACTGGTGCCGAAGCCGGCCATGACAATCGCCTTTTTGACCGGTTTAGTTTTGGCAGCGGCAGCCGGGGCAACCATAGTCAGAGAGAAAACTGCAATGATAAAAAGCAGACTTAATAATTTCATAATTTTATACTCCGTTAAATTTAGTTGTTAAAAATTGACGCACTCGCAAAATAATTGCGTCAACAATTTTTTTAAGCTGTACCTAATTCCTGTTTGGAACAGAGTTTGCTGATGTCGGTAAAGGCATCAAGACTCATCGACTGATCGAGAAAAACATAGTCTTCGGTCTCTTCACTGAACTGCACCGAAATACAGTTGACTGAGGTGACATGTTGTTCTTGTAGCTCTTGATAAGCTCGGTAGATATCGGGCAGCGGCTGGTTGCCGCTCAAACGATACTCAAAAAGATCAAGGTTGTTTTCTTTAATCAGTGATTTAAGCGCTGATTTATCCTGTAATCCCCTGCCGACCACATGAATGATATAACCTTCTTTCATTTTT
>JAOZKP010000096.1:2887-7999 GCA_029935295.1 bacterium
TTTATCCTGTAATCCCCTGCCGACCACATGAATGATATAACCTTCTTTCATTTTTCCTCCTGTTTGCTTACTCGTGTCATAAAACGTCGAGAGTTTGCGGTCGGAGATTAATTCAAGCCTGAAAAAAAGCAAAAAAAATCCCCGGACCAATTAAAATTGATCCGAGGATTCCCTGATTTTCCACGAATGACTATTGAGTCGCTTACCCCTTGTCCACGGAGGTAATACTCTGGCAGCGCAAGTCTTTATCTGGCTTGAGCTGTTGCTGAAAATCCGGCCTGCCGCAGCATAAACCATCTCTTCAAACAATAAATTTCCAGACAGGTCTTCTGACTTCCGGTTCGTTCTACTAGTTACGCCTTCCCATCTGCTTCTTACAGTCCTATCTGTTTCTTACAGACAGTGGCATAATGCAACTTTCGTCCCCGGTTACAGCGGCGGGCCCGTCCCGGAATCACACCGGGTTCCCAATTAAGCTCATTCTAATGAGCGTCTGAAATTTGAGTCTTACATAATTGAAACAATTTCGTAAGTCAATAAGTTTTTGTTGATATAAAGTTTACTGAGGTAAGGCAAGTAAGGCAATTTATAAGAGTTTTAATTGATGGTTGGCTTGCTCGCGAAAAACGTCCGGGTTAGTTATGCTTTTTAGGGTTGTTTCTGCGGATTGTTTGAATTATCTCATCGAGCTGGTGCAGAAAGCGGGACCGGTCGCGTTTCTGTAAAGGCGGCGGGCCGCCGGTTATCTCACCGGCTCCGCGTAACTCTGCCATTAAATCCCGGGTTGCAACTGCGCTACCGATGTTATTCTCGGTGAAGGGCTTGCCATTTGTTCCGATCACCTGCGCCCCTTTTTTCAGACACCGATCAGCCAGCAGGATATCCGCAGTAACGACAATATCATAAGTCTTAACCTGTTCAACAATCCAGTCATCGGCAACATCCGCCCCGGCCCCGACCACCTCAAGCGCAATTAAGCGATCATTCGGAATCCGCATCCAGGAGTTGGCCACCAGCGTTACTGGCAATTGGTAGCGTTCCGCAACTTTATAAACCTCCGGTTTAACCGGGCAGGCATCGGCATCAATAAAAATATGCAGCATCAGTTTAGTCTTACCACTCTCTTCTAAATTTGCCGCCAAGTTTGGGAGTCAAGAAATTCTCTTGGGGACATGATTTCAATGTTGATGTATCTTTTTATGTCTTTAAGGTGCTTGTCTCCTGAAATAATTATCTTACTCTCTAGTGCAACCGCACATTCCAAAAATTTGTTATCATCCGGGTCATCTTTAATGATATTCAAGTTTGGGGTTTTTGTCGTAAAAATTGAGTTAAATCCTTCGGCAAACAGTTTAGTTAAATTCGTAATTTCCGATTTGTCTTTCAGGCCAAGCCGATTCAGGACTTTAATATATTCTTCAACTATTTCTTGAGTAAGGCATATTGTTATCTGCCCGGTTTTCCATAGATCTATTATCTCTCTGGGGGCGCCGCCGAAGAAAGAGGAGATGAATATGTTTGTGTCAATCACAACTCTAAGCATTTTGCCGCCGCACTTCTCTTATTGCATCTTCAATGCTACTGTCTGAAATGTTATTTTCAGACAGTTTACAGCCGATTTTGTCCCAAAGGTTATCTATGTAAGCACCCATATCCCGTTCTTTTGTGTAGTTCTCAAGCAGCTCTCTTACAAGTTGACTTAGGTTTTTTCCTTCAGATTTGGCAAGTTGGCTGATTTTATTTTTCAGTCCAGGTTCGACTCTGATAATCATTTGGGTTGTCATATCTTCACCTCGTTTGTTATTGCTGCAATATGTTGGCATGATATCCTAACATATTGTTAATTTAATGAAAAAATCATTGGCCCTTGAAAATTACTTTAGTTTGTATATATAAGTTATACTCTCATGGGACTTTTGTCAATTTAATAGTTCAATTTGACATTTTTGAGTTGGTAGCGTGAGTCAGTTGCAGATTGCAACGATAAATTTATTGACAAATATTCGGATTAGAAGGATTATGGTCGGATTTCGTCCGGCTGCGATTTGCAGGCCGGTTTATAAAATCTCTTTTTTGTGATTAAATCTTATGAAAATCGTTGATCTCGAGCAGCAATTGAAAATCTATTTCCCCGCCTGGGACAGTCTGACAGCGGCCGCGGCCGCAAGCGGGCGTGAGCTTTATCTGGTGGGCGGGGCTCTGCGGGATCTTTTCCGGGAGAAAAAAATAAGTGACCTTGATTTTGTCTGTCCGGTAGCGGATATGGCATTCTGGGAGGAGACAATTCTGGGTTATGTCAAGGGGCGTTTTATTACGATGGGGAGCGGGGCCGAACGGCACTCGACCCGGCGTCTGGTGGGGCCGGAATTGACGATCGATATTGCGGCGCTCAATGGCCCGGATTTAGACTGTGATCTGAAACGGCGTGATTTTACGATTAACGCGATGGCTTTTGCTTTGCGGGAGCAGCAGTTTCATGATCCGCATGCGGGCCGGGAGGCCCTGGCTGCAGGGCAGATTATTTCAGTCGCGCCGGAGAATATGCAGGATGATCCTTTGCGGATTGTGCGGGCAGTGCGTTTTATGTTGGAGATCGAGGGCGCATTGAGCCCCGCGACTCAAGATGAAATGCGGGTCGCAGTTAGTGGGTTGGATGGGGTTGCGCGAGAACGCTTTACAGTCGAACTAAATCATATTTTTGCCAGTAATAAGTCCGGATGCGGTCTTCGGGAATTGGCTGCGGTAGGGGCGCTGCAAAAAATTTTTCCGCCGCTGGCCGGCTTGGCCGGACTAGAGCAGAACAACTTTCATCATCTTGATGCACTGCAGCACACCTTGGCGGTAATCGACAGTCTGGATCAGCTTTGTCAGAAGAATCCTCTGGCTTTGCCGGTCCCGGCGGCCGCAGATTGTATTCTGCTGAAATGGACGGCGCTCTTTCATGATGTCGGCAAAGCTTTAAGCAAAACCGAAGACCCGGATACCGGGACAATTCATTTTTTCGGGCACGAGCGTTTTTCCGTTCATTTGGCCCGAGAAACATTGTCTGGGTTTGCTTTGGGAAAAGATTTTCTGCGGCGGTTGGAACGGCTGATTGAAAACCATCTCCGGCCGTTGCTGCTAAATCTTGACAGTTGTAAAGAGAAGGCTCTGCGGCGTTTGGTTTTTGATCTCGAAGATGATCTTTATCTGCTTTTGCTCCATACTTTTGCCGATCTTGAAGCCACCCGGGGGCGGGATCCGCAGCCCCGGCAGCAGAATCTGATCCGGCTCAGCCGGCGGTTGAAAGAGATTTACGAGCTGGAGCGGGAAACCTTTATAAAACCTTTGATCAGTGGTAAGGATCTGATTGCTTTAGGCCTGGAGCCGGGCCCGGCAATCGGCACTATTATTCGCATGATTCATCAAAAACAGTTGGCCGGAGATATCGTCAGTAAGGAAGAAGCTCTGGCAGTTGCCAGAGAGTTGTTGCTTGAAAATTGAGTATGCCTTTTTCAGTACATGTCGAATCAGACATTTAGAGACCAAAAAAAGGGAGCCCGATAAACGGAGCTCTCTTTTTTTGGTGAAAAAGTCAGGTGAATTATTTTTTGTGCGACTCGTACACAAATTTGGGATTCATAGTGTAGGTCCAGGGTAAACCATAATATTTCCAACCACCATTAAAACCTCGGCGGGCGTAGTTATTGCTATACTTTTTCAATAGGGCATGTTCTTTGTCACCACTCCCCTTCAATTTCCCCCCTTCAAAACCGTTGATGACATTAAATACATTTTTAAAGCCCTGTTGAACCAGCAAATCGCTGGCCGGAACGCTGCGATTTCCGCTTCGGCACATGATCAGAAGGGTGTCGCCGGTTTTGAAGTGCTCTTTCATGTAACTGCTAAATTCACTATTCTTGTAATACTGATAGCGGGTTTTCTTCATTTTTTTACCACGGAACATTTTACCTTTTTCAACAAATTTATCGCTTAAAAACTTAAAAGGTATATTGTAGGCCATTTGCGGATGGCCGATTTGTTGATACTCTCCAGGTGTTCTGACATCAATCAAATAGACTTTTCCCCCACCATTTTGCAATATGTCAAAAGCTTGTAGTGAAGTGATGTTTTTAGCAAGTTTGGCCTCTTTGCCCAGTGCTGGTAAAGCCAGGCAGATTGTCAGAAGTAGTATTGCGAAAATAGATATAACTCGGTTTTTGTTCAAGTTCCACATGCTCATCTCAGTTTCCTCCTTTTTACATTATAAATACCGATCAAATTGCTGAATGTCATAGCTAGCCATATACGAACAATTTTACATTGTCAAGAGTTGAATCATAAGTGTGTTGATCTGTAATAATGGAGTAGATTTGGTGTTCGACGTTGCTGCCGAATGGCTTGGCAGCACTCTCTTTGCGGTCGCTCAAAATAAATTCGGCCGCAAGTCCGGCGGCATCAGTGATGATCTCACGGCAGTGCAGGCCGGTCTATAAAGTTTCTTTTTTGTGATTAAATCTTACGAAAATCGTTGATCTCGAGCAGTAATTGAAAACCTATTTCCCCGCCTGGGACAGTCTGACAGCGGCCGCGGCCGCAAGCGGTCGTGAGCTTTATCTGTATGTTGAATCAGATATTTGTGGGTGGCATTTTTATTGCTGCTAATTCTCGAGTATATTTATGGTTTCCGATAGATGCCGGTAAATAGCAAGGGGAAATCAACATTTTTGAGAATCATTACCCAAACATGGACTTGTCAATGGGATTGTGGGCTGTACGAAAAACAGTAATCTTTATCGTGGTTTTCCTGCTACTCCTTGGTGGTATTACCGCCGATCTGTTTGCAGGTTATCCTGCTGACCCACACACAGATTTGAAATGGTCCAGCGGTACTAGCGGAGTTGTCGATATAAAGAGTGCTTTTGATGCCGCCCGCCAACATGAAAACAGTGAACTTGGAATAACTCTTTCAGGGATCGCAATGCCACTGCAAGTGGTATGGGACGGTTTTTCTGATGCTGAAAAAGCGCTGTGGCTGATAAATGCAGAACGGCAGGATCGAGGCCTCTTGCCTCTGACCGGACTTGAAAGCAATGTCGGGGGTGTGGCCCAATACTATGCCGACTATCTTTT
>JAOZKP010000096.1:8099-10194 GCA_029935295.1 bacterium
ATGCGGAGATCATTGTCATGAATGTTTTTGATCCCTGTTCTGCGTGGAGCGGTAGCTTTGCCTATGTCGCTAAAGATGGAGTATGCAGTGATCATTCAACCTGTTATTTGGCAATTGATAATGCTTATAAGGGTTCATCCAGTTTTCGGGAAATATTGATCAGAGCTGAATTCTTCCTGGAAGAATTAACTTTTGATAAATCAATAACAGTAATTTTATCCGGCGGCTGGGATGATGATTACAGTAGTAATGGCACTGGTCTATCAGTGATCGGCGGGTCTTTGACAATTACTGCAGGAACCGTAATTGTTGATAAGATAGTTATTCAGGAAGGCACAACCTCGCTTGCGCAAACCGGATTGTTTAGTTGTGGCGGTGGCTAGATTATTTAATACTGGACAAAAGCAATCTTTTAATGTTATATGGTTCCCGCTTTTGGATTGTACTGGCAAAGTCAGCAGGTCGATTGGGATAGTTTTTCCCAATATCGGCCGACTAACTTTAAGGAAGGATTAAAATAGCAAAACGGTTGTTTTCGGCAACGGAGACAGCCGTTTTTTTGTTTTTTAGATCGGTTGATTCCGATGGTCGATTTAGAATCTTATTTATAAGGTTCATCTGCAAGATAGATAATTGTTAAAAATTTGATAGTATAGAGTCTGTTGCCGGAAGGTCGGAACTGTTTTGCAAGAGGTTATTCGATGAGTAAAATTTTCGTGAGACCTCATTATGAAGTGGCCGGGCAGACTTTGGAGAGATTTAGATATGTCGTTTGAAAAATTGGGTTTAGTACCCAGACTGTTAGAAACTGTAGCCGAGCAAGGTTACACCATTCCCACCCCGATTCAGGAACAGGCGATCCCGGTGATTCTTGCCGGTCGCGATGTCTTGGGCGGAGCCCAGACGGGCACCGGAAAAACTGCCGCATTTGCTCTGCCGGTGTTACAGAAACTGGAGCAGGCCGGTCGTAAAAATAAGCACCCGCGTTGTCTGGTGTTGACCCCGACCCGTGAACTTGCGGCCCAGGTCGGAGAATCGATGGCGGTTTACGGCAAAAAAATGTCGTTACGCTCGACAATTGTTTTTGGTGGGGTCGGCATTAATCCGCAGATTGATAAATTAAGACGCGGGATCGATATCCTGGTGGCAACGCCGGGCCGGCTGCTGGATCATTGCGGCCAGAAAACTGTTGATCTTTCTCAGGTTGAGATTTTGATTCTAGATGAGGCTGACCGGATGCTTGATATGGGATTTATCCACGATATCAAGCGGGTCTTGAAACTGTTGCCGTCTAAGCGGCAGAATCTGCTCTTTTCCGCGACCTATTCCAATGATATTCGGGGACTGGCAGACAACCTGCTCAAAGATCCGGTTATGGTTGAGGTCGCACCGCGCAATACCGCGGCGGAGAAGGTTGATCAGGTGGTGCACCCGGTCGCTTTGAAAGAGAAAAAAGTTTTGCTCGCGAAACTTATTAATGATGGAGACTGGCAGAAAGCGCTGGTTTTTACTCGGACTAAACATGGTGCCAACCGGCTTGCGACCTACCTTGAAAAAGGTGGTATCGCCGCTGCGGCGATTCATGGAAATAAGAGTCAGACTGCCAGAACTCGGGCCTTGGCTGAATTTAAGCAGGGGAAATTGACAGTTTTGGTGGCCACCGATATTGCCGCCCGGGGCCTCGATATTGTAGCTCTGCCGCAGGTCGTCAATTTTGATTTACCGAATGTGGCGGAAGATTATGTTCATCGTATCGGCCGGACCGGCCGGGCCGGAAGCTCCGGCATGGCAATTTCACTGGTGAGTGCCGATGAGCAGAAACTCCTGCGGCCGATTGAACGGCTCCTGGGTCGGGATATTCTGGTTGAAAATGTCGACGGTTTTGCCCAGAATGAGGCCGACAAGGATGAAGAGACTTTTGTCAACTTCAACCGTCGCGGCAAAGGCCCGAGCCGGGGCCGCTATTCAAAACCGCGTTCATCCGGCGGCGGCAGACCCGGAGGTAACTCTCGCAATGCCAATCATTCCCGGGCCCGAGCAGGTGGAGCGGGCAACCGTTAAATCAGCCAGTTAATAAAATTCTAAAAAGCCGCTG
>JAOZKP010000339.1 GCA_029935295.1 bacterium
AAAATATGCTTAAAGGTAAATCAATACTTGTTACAGGTGGTACAGGTTCATTTGGACGAAAATTTATTCAAACCATATTGACTCAATACCCTAAGATAAGACGTGTTGTAGTTTTTTCCAGAGATGAACTTAAACAGTTTGAAATGGCTCAGGAATTCCAACAATCCAAGTTCCCTCAGATTCGCTATTTTATTGGAGATGTACGAGACGGTGCTCGTTTACTTCGTGCCATGGAAGAGATTGATATTGTGGTTCATGCTGCCGCTCTTAAGCAGATACCAGCTGCAGAATATAATCCCTTTGAATGTATAAAAACCAATATTATGGGGGCGCAGAATGTCATTGACGCTTGTTTCTCAAGCAAAGTAAAACAGGTTATTGCTCTCAGTTCTGATAAAGCCGCAGCCCCCATAAATCTATACGGCGCAACTAAACTGTGTTCAGATAAGCTTTTTGTTGCGGCTAATAATATGAAAGGAAAACGTGATTTAAAGCTTTCTGTCGTTCGGTACGGTAATGTCATGGGCAGCCGGGGAAGTGTCATTCCTTTTTTTATGAATAAACGCAATGAAGGTATCATTCCTGTAACAGATGAACGGATGACGCGATTTAATATCACCCTTGAAAGTGGTGTCCAGATGGTTCTGAAGGCTCTTGAAAGCATGTGGGGAGGTGAAATATTTGTTCCCAAGATTCCCAGTTATCGCATTATGGACGTGGCCCAGGCTGTGGCCCCCGATTGTCGTGTGGAAATCGTTGGCATTCGTCCGGGGGAAAAGTTGCACGAAGAGATGATTACGATTACGGATGCCATTAATACTGTGGAACTGGAAGATGGCTTTGTTATTTTGCCTTCTACTCCGCTTTGGGATATTGATTTTTTTATGAAAGAATTTAACGGCTCAATGTGTCCAGAGAACTTTTGTTATAACAGTGGTAATAATAGTCAATGGTTGTCTGTAGGAGAGCTGAGAAAACTTATCATTGAGCACGTTGACCCCAATTTTACTATCTGATGTTATCTCAGGATTTTTTACAACGTCTGCTTAATGTTAGTCTGCGAACACTTTCCTTGGTTAGCCGTTTTGTCATGCTTTTTGCACTGGCATACATGTTGACTCCGGCAGATATCGGACTGTATGGCTTGATGACGGCGACAATTGGTTTTAGTGTGTTGGTGATAGGTGGTGACTTTTATGCATACAGTCAGCGGGAACTTATGTCACATCCAAAAGAAGAGTGGGGTTTTATACTTCAACATCAAGGAGTGGCCGCTGCTTTATTGTACGTCGTATTATTACCTTTAAACGGATTAGTGTTTGTTTTTAAGCTGTTGCCGGATTGTTTTATTCTGTGGTTTTTCATTTTATTGATAAGTGAACATCTGGCTCAGGAGCTTTATCGTTTACTAGTGGCGATGCAACGACCAATCACCGCCAGCTGTATGCTTTTTGTTCGTATGGGATTGTGGGTATGGGTTCTCCTTCCTGTAATGTGGTTTGCGCCGACGTTGCAAAAGTTGGAGACAGTTTTTTTTGCATGGTTCATCGGTAGCATGTTTTCGTGTGTTGCTGGGATTGTTATTGTTTGGCGAGAGGTAGGCTTTTGGAAATGGTATCCTGTTGATTGGAAATGGTTGCGTATTGGTTATAAAAAGGGGTTGATGTTTCTTGTCGGTACTATCTGCTTTAGAGCCCTTTTTACCGCAGACCGTTATATCATAAAACATTATGTCGGGATGGAAATGTTAGGCGTTTATGTTCTGTACATGAGTATGGCTATGGCAATTGTAAACTTTATGGAACCGGCTATCTTCTCCTTTCTCTATCCACGTCTTGTCAGTGCATGGCGGCAAGGTCAGCATGCAATCTATAAGAAAGTTTTCAGGGAATTAAGTTTCTCCGCAATTCTGTTTAGTATCGGACTTGCTGTGGTCTGTGCCGTTTTGGCACCCTTGGTATTGCAATGGACTGGCAAATCAATCTATATTGGTCAGCAACACTTGTTATGGGTATTGCTGATCATGGTTGTTATCTATGCGATAGGCATGGTACCTCATTATGGTCTTTATGCATTTGGGGCAGATCGCATCATAATGCTTTCTCACCTGTCATCTTTAGGTATATTTATTTTGATGGTTGCATTAATGGTTGGAACTTGGCCCTTTTTTGCCGTACCTTTGGCGCTTATCGGGTCTTTTTCCTGGATGGGTGGAGTAAAACTATGGTTCTATCTCAGATTGAAAAATAACCATGAGGTCGCCGTTGTTGTCGCAAGATAATGAGTGGAACTTAATTGGAAAGTGTAATCTATGATTCCTTATGGTAGGCAGCAAATAACACAAAACGATATTGATGAAGTAGTCAAAGTTTTGCAGTCCGATTTTCTGACACAGGGACCCAAAGTTCCTCTGTTCGAAGAGGTGGTATCTGCTTATTGTGGCTCCCGTTATGCCACTGCCGTCAACAGTGCCACTTCAGCCCTCCACATTGCATGCCTGGCTTTGGGGTTGGGAAAGGGAGACTGGCTTTGGACAACGCCGGTAACTTTTGTGGCCTCTGCTAATTGCGGTCTATACTGTGGTGCACAAGTTGATTTTGTAGATATCGATCCTCGCACTTACAATCTCTGTCCTAAGGCGCTGGAACGTAAACTTGAAAAAGCTAAGCGCGAGAATCGTCTGCCTAAAGTGATCGTTCCTGTCCACCTTTGCGGTCAACCTTGCGAAATGCAAGCTATTCACGAACTCGGTCGTCGTTATGGGTTTCGCATCATCGAAGATGCTTCGCATGCAATTGGGGGGAAATATCAAGGAGAACCCATAGGTAACTGTCGCTACAGTGATGTCACTGTTTTTAGTTTTCATCCTGTAAAGATTATTACTACAGCGGAAGGAGGAATGGCGTTAACCAACGACGCCACGCTTGCAGAGAAGATGGCTTTGCTACGTAGTCATGGCATAACCCGTGATCCATCTCTTATGACTCATGACCCGGACGGTCCTTGGTACTACCAGCAGATAACTCTCGGATTCAATTACCGTATGACCGATGTGCAGGCCGCATTGGGCGTAAGTCAAATGAAACGTCTGGATAAATTTATATCGCGTCGCCATCAATT
>JAOZKP010000097.1 GCA_029935295.1 bacterium
ATCCTGCAAACCATCCGCAGGCGCCAGACCGGTGACATTATCAATCTCATCCACGGGTGCCAGATCCTGTTTACCGTCCGCAGGCGGCAAACCGGTGACATTATTAATATCATCAACGGCAATCTGCAGAAGACCGGCTCTGAGATGACAATCGGCACAAGTTTTGATACTACCATCAGTTTTACCCCAGACCGAACTAAATGGGGCAATCCCCTTGGCCGGATCACATTGACCAAGATAACTGCTGCTGGCCAGACCGGAGGTATCAATGTTGGTACCTGCTTTAGCTTCATGACAGCCCATACAACCTAAAACGGTATGAACATCATGGTTGACATCACCCATCCAGGCATCGCCGCGTTTTTTCCAGTCAACCGAACCGTGGTTGTCGGAACCTTCGTAACCTGTGGTCGGGTCATCATCGAGATCCTGGTCAAAGTGACAGAATCCGCAGTTACGACTCGGCGGCTGAGTTTTTAAGGCATCAATAATATAGTAGTTGAGTTTCAGGTTACCAGCCCCATCATCTTCAACCAGATTGGCATCGTAACGAACATTGGACCAATTGGCATCACCCCAATTAGCATCGGTGTTGGTGATGGTTCTGGTGGCGACACCGGCACCCACGGCCGGAGCTGCATCAAATTTCGCCTGACGCAGGGTATCGCGGCGAGCGATGTAGTCATAACCTTTCATATGGCACAGGAGACAATCCATCTCCATGACGCCGGTGGAAGCGTAATCAACAGTCAATACTTCATACTTAGTACCATTTTCATCAGCATCGAAGGTATCGACAAGCCTATTAAAGGCGGTAGGATTAGCACCGGGGTAATCCGTAGCATAGGTTCGCAAAGGTGAGCGAGCCGTCGGATCATTATTCGGCACGTATTCCATCGGGCCACCACCAACGTGGCACTCGGCACAGTCCTGCATCATACCGGGAACCGAGAGATCGACTTGCTCAATAAATTCGGCATCGTCTACCCATGTCTTCGGAGTATAGGTGGTTAAAGGATTATCAACAAATTTCCCTAAATTAGCATCGTAAGAGGCTTTGGTATCATCGGAAAAAAGATGCGCCAACTGGCGCGCCGACGGTGGTCACCACTTACCGAAATGGCCGGGGCTCTGGACCCAGTTTTTACCTTTGGCAGCCGACCCTTTAAGGTATTTACTCCCTGAATCAGGGTTCCAGGCGGCCCAGCCGTTGAGCTGGTTGGCGCCCATCTGAGCGTGATAAGAATGTTTCTCAATATCATCATAGCCAAACAAGGTCACGGTATCGGATGCATCAATTACATCATCTCCGTTTACATCCCAGTCAACCTGATGAGCCGTTGTTCCATCATGACAGGCGCCACAAGTATTTCTGACACTGAAGGCCGGCTGTAAGTCACCAAGGCCTGCGGCTGGAATCAGAGCATTGCCGGCATCCCGCAATTGGATATCAGGATGCAAGGCCATCGCCGATCCTGCCAGCCCGAAAACCAAGAATGCTACTGCAATGAGCATCATTCCCGGCTGTGCTGTTTTTTTAAATCGTTTCATATTGTTAAATCCTCCAAAAATTACCTTTAAATAAGCTACCGACTTCTAATTTTTCTTGGCTTGTCGGCATGCGAAAAGAAAAAACTAAAAATCTATCTCTTTTTCGCTTTACCCTCCTTTTCTTCCGGGTGGGTCTCTCTTTTCAATCGCATGGGGGTGCGAAATGAGAAGTCAACCACATAAAAAATTACAAAAGACTGTTCGTACAATATTTAACAAGAGCATAAAACATACCAGTATACAATTATATTAAACTTTCTTGTCAATTTGTACGAAATATTTAAAAATCATCAATTATTTCAACTATAAACAAAATTTCTTAATAAATACATGGGAAGGAATATGGGGTAGAAATGAAGTCCTGATTTTGGGGATTTAGCCCAATCATAAATAGCTTGCAGTGGGCTAAATCACCCAAAAAAACGCCGTGAGCAATTATGGGATTATGGGAATATTGATACAGAGAAGTGGGATATACCGCAATAACAGTTCAAAGCTCAGAGTAGAATGTTGAAAACCCTGAACTTTGAACTCTGAATTGAATTGTTTTGAACTGATTAAAATCAGCGTTCGGTGCGGCCGGGGTGACCCATATAGAGGTTGAGGCGATAGGCTTTGGTCCGGGCCAGAAAATCGGCGTAATCGGTAAGCACTACTTGCCGCTGTTTACCTTTTTTCTTTTTCAATAATTTTTTAAATCGAGCCAACTCGGGCTCAACCACAGCTTCCTGGTAGCGCTCGAGCTCGGCATCGGCAGCCGCTAAAAAACGTTTGGCAACCGCAGCCGCATGACACTGTTCACAGACAGCCCGCATCCGGGTCCGGGGCTCGCCTTTAGCCTCTCTTGACAAAGCTTCTGGATGAGCCAGGTTATGTGAAAGCCGCCAGGCTGGGTCATGACGGGTTAAAAGACCCAGTCCGGCACCATTAAGGTGACAAAGAGCACAGGTAGGTGCTGTATTTTCAGTGGCATCGCAATAAAAATAGGGTCGTTTAAGATTGTGACGACTGGATTTATCACGATAGGCAAGACCGTGCAGTGAGCGGGCATAGATTTCACCCTCGGGATACATGCGACCGTCATGACAATTAAGGCAGGCTTCCGGCTGGCGGGCACTGGCAGCCGAAAAACGGTGGCGACCGTGACACATAGCGCAGTTGCCGGGGCTTTTATCGGGATTGATACGGCCGGCCCCGGAATTGGGCCAGGTTGCGGCGGTCGGCCGCCGATCTTTGCCGATCTCAATCCGACTGCCGTGACAGGCGCGGCATTCAGAAAAACCAGATTTCTTATAGGGTTCAATCAGAGGATAACGCGGGTCATCACTTTTCATCCCTTCGAGATTAGTGAGGGCTTTGGCATGAGCCGTATTGCCAAACCCACGAATTGTCTGTTTGTGGCAACGACCGCAGCGGGCCGGGCTGACTACGGTCCGGATATAAAAACGCCCGGAGTGGAGAAAACTGTCTTTGTCGGACTGATAAGCACCATGGCAGTCATTACAGCCAATCCCGAGCCGGGCATGACCACTTAAAACCCACTCCTCAAAAATCCCCGGGGTCTTGGTTCGATGGCAATCTATGCAATAATCACTTTTGTCAGCAATCTTGGCCCGATCGCGTGGTTCTTGCGGCTTAACATCAGCAACCGGTTTTTTCACTGCCCGGGCTTTAGCTGCAGCCGCAGCTTTAAGAGCCGCTTCCGGTATTTGCGGATCTTTGACGGTCGCCGACCATGCCGAAACTGACATAATAAAAACAAGGGCTGCAGATAGAAGATAAATCTTGACTGAACGGTGCATTTACATCACTCCTGAAATTGATAGCAATTGATATCTACGGTCCGACACTCCGGTAGTCATGAGGGCCGGTATGACAGCTGACATTACAGCTTTTTTCGACTGAATCGTAACTGCCGGTAAAATAATCGGTATTAAAATTGATCAGGTGGGCATTGGCCGTGGTCGTAGCCCCGCTAATAAGGGGTATACCGTGGGGATCGTGACAGAGAAAACAGGGCATACGTTTACCAACAACATGGCTGCGATGACTGGGAAAGGAAGATCGGTCTCTATCAAGCAGGATCTGAGGGTCATGACAACGAAAGCAGAGGGCATAGTTACTCTCGGAATAGCTTAAAGGATAGGTGTCGTTTTCATAACGAGCCAGAAGAATATGGGGATAGATGGAGCCGTGCACGCCATCGGCACCGCCACCACCGCTGCGACTGCCGGAGTCTGAGTTATGGCAATCTTTACAATAAATGCGACTACTTGGATTATATTGAGGCAGGAGGCTGGGAACTATCGGATTTCTACCGATTGCCACCACCGGATGATAGGAGGGGTTGATGGAATCAAAACGGAGACGCTCATTAACCTCTTCAATCTGGCGGCTAACAACTACGGTATCAGAGAAAGAGTTGTCGGCATGACAACGGAAACAGACTTCGTACTCGTAACTAACCTCAGCAACCTCAACCCCTAAACGATTGACACCTTTAACTCCGGCTAGAGCACCGCTGACAGTCGGGGCTGAAGCCGACCAGGAGTTGGTTCGATGGGGATCGTGACAATCGACACATTCAACATGTTTAGCACTACTTAAAGGGTTTTCATGAGGCTCGTGGACGCCGGTAGTGGCGGCCACTGGATGGTTATAAAACTTATTAAAGTCGGCTGCTATATTATCGTTACTGACACTGCCATCATGACAGGAAAAACAGTTATCCTCCTCGGCAACAAAATTAAGCAGGCGTTCTTTAACTGCAGAATTATGGGAGTTATGACAATTATTGCAAGCGTCGAGAGCGACGGCTGAGGCGGTAGCATGACTGCTGCTGTCCCAGCCCCGTTGCTGATGACAGGCCCGACAGAGCCCGGCATTACGATTATCAATAACCAGAAAATCACCATAAGGACTTTTGTGGGGATCATGACAGGCGGTACATTGCATCATGTAATCATCTTCGAGATGGATTGCCGCCGGCAGAGCCCCCGGTTCACGCAACTCACCATTCAAAGAGACCAGTTCTGAGGTATAGGGAAAAGAGACCGGGTGATCATCGGCCAGATCACTACCGAGATTTGTGCTGCTGGTAGCTGGAATAGTTGTTGCCCCGCCAGTCATTGGCACCGGATCGGGCCGACTTAAAATCATCCCGATAGCGATGGTTCCATCATGACAACTGAGACAGAGTCGGGTGGCACCGGTAGGCTGACCGGGTTGAGCATTAAGGGTCGAAGAGGCATAGAGATTATATGAAACTGCCCCGACTTCGCGGTTCCATAAAGGGGCTACAGGGCTGGCGTAATGAGGCACATGACAGAAGATACAGACCTGTTCTTCCGCCGCAGCAACAAATGAACCCGGCCCATGCACTGAAAGATTATGTTTGGTATTGATAATACTGGCAGCATTCATAGACTGACAAAAACTGATCGACAGAACCAGAACTGAGAGTATAAAAGAAAAACGTTTCATCCGACACCTTCTATTTCAAATAGCGGAAGATCTGAATACGCTGGTTATAGCTGTCAGCGACATATACATTATCCTTACCGTCAATAAAGATTCCAGTCGGCATCCAGAACTGGCCCGGTCGGGAACCACTATCACCAAAGGTCAGCAACAGGCGGCCGCCCTGGTCAAAGACCTGGACTGCGTCAAAAAGAGCGTCGCAAACATAGATATTATTGTCGCTATCTAAAGCTATACCTTTGGGCTTAGCAAAAGTCCCGGAAGTATCGCCGGGACGACCTACTTCAAGCTCAAAGTTGCCATCAGCAGAAAAGATCTGAATTCGACCATTTAAAGCATCGGTAACCACCAACATACCGGATTCATTTAAGGTTACGGCGGTCGGGAAATTAAATTGCCCGGGACCTACCCCACGCTCGCCAAAACGAAAACGCTCGCGACCATCAAACTCCAAGGCCACAATCTGGTGCGCCAGGGTATCAGCAACGTATAGGAGTTTCTTTTGCGGGCAGCAGGTAATTCCAGTGGGACGTTGTAATCCTATCGTCGGAAATTCAAGCAAACGCCCATCGCTTATACTGTAGATAAAAAGCTTGGCTTTTTTTGAATCGGAGATAAAAATCGTATCCACTCCATCCCCGGTAATATCAATAGGTGAGAGAAAAGGATTTTCATCATCCGAAGGTATCGTCTTATAACTGCCATCTCTGGTATCAAGTAGATAAACCCGGCGCGCCCCGGTATCAACAACAAAGATATGACCGTGATCATCGACGTAGATCCCGTAAGGTTTAACCAGGCCGCTCTGACGCTGACCAACGATGAGACCGACAAGACGCTGCCAGAAACTTTCCTGTTTACGAAAATCTCGGAAATCTTTAATTTCACCCTGCCAGGCAATACGGGCTGGCGCTGGTGGTGCTGGCCAGACCGGTTTTTCAATCACGGATCCGGTCTCTATCGAAGGTTTCGGTGACTCTACACAGGAGACCAGCAAAAGAGATAAAATAATCAGGAGCAGGCTAAATCGTTTCAACAAAATATTACTCTATTTAAACAGTTTAGGGTTCGAAGTTCAAGGTTCAAGGTTTGGAGTTTAAGATTCTTACCCGACCTGCTTATAGTCGAGAGCGTTACGGGCTTTTTCAAGAGCTGTTTTGGCATCATCCAGATCGATTGTGGCAACGGAAATTTCAGAACCGAGTTCAAGAGCTTTCTGCAGGGCCGCAACAGCAGTACGTATCTCCTGGCGAGTCTGGTCACGACGCTGGTTAAAAGCGGATGAAAAAGAGTTAAATGCCTCCCCTACCAGTCGCAGAGGATCGTGACTGCGAAAAACCAGCTCCTCAGGCACTTGCCCCTGCCCCATCCGGACCAAATGAGCCTCTAAACGAAGCAGGGAGCCGGTAATTTTCTGCAGGTGGCGATGAGTCAAAAAAACTACTGTAATAATAAGCAATATGGCAAAAATTACATTGAGACCCAACAACAAAGGCAGGAGAAGTTCACCGGAGCCAGCATGACTCAAGTGGGGACTATAGAGTGTTTTTTCGAGCAGTGAGCCCCCCCAGACAAACATTACAAAGCTGGCCATGAGCACCAACAGCAAGCCGCAACCAACCAGCTGGAAGATTAAACGCAACTGCAGTGCGCGGTCAACCATAAAATTGTGCCGTTTATAACGCGGCTTTACTTGCGATGACAGGTCAGACATAGTCGGCTTCTTTCATTAGTGACGGCCAATAGATATTCATGCTTTGAATAAAGATTGTGGCAGGAAACACACTCTACGTTACCTTCCGGCAACCTGACTGTTGTTGGTAAACTTTCCATTTGCCGATAAGCATGAGGTTTGCGGAGATGAGCTTTTCGATAACTAACCCCTAGAGGATGACTGGAACGGTTACTGACACCTCCATGACGCCAGATTCCAGCCGTTCTTTCAACCATTGCACTGCCCTCGTCAGGAGCTAAAGATCCATCGTGGCAAGTCAGACAGGAAGCTGAAGATTCATCGATTGAGGCACTCTCTTCGGCCGGATCCCCCGGCGTATAATGGGCTGTATTTTGCGCAACACTGTGGCCCATACTGCGATTGGAGAGAAAATTATTCTGGTGACATTCGAGACAAAAAGCCTTACCAGTAGAGTTGCGTCGCAGAAATTTATTTTTAAAGAAGAAACGGTTATCATCATCACCATGCATGCGGTGACAGGTTGTACAGGTCAGCTCCCCTTTCCAGTCAAGCGGCATATCAGTCGGCAATTCAAAGGTCGGTTTAACCCCGATAGGATGCGACATGGTTACTTTAACCCCGACATGACAACGCAAGCAAAGAGTTTCGATATCAGTCACAAAAAGGTTGGTTCCAGCCTCTTCAGAAGAAGGTGCCCGAAGATGACAATCAGTACAATCCGTCTTCATAGTGTGGGGGTTACCATTACCTGAAATAATGAGGCCTGCAAGACTCAAAATCAGGACAAAAAGCAAAAAAATAAAAAATAACGAAAGTCGCTTATTCATAGATATCTGGAATTAATTACATAGGCCAATGTTTATCAAGCAGGTAAATCAGGCGACTGCGGGTTTCAGTCAGAACTTCACTATCGCCTTTTCCACCGGACAATTCTTGTAACCCTCCCTCTAACACAACAAGCTCACTTTTTATCTCATCGTCGATCAACCCGACGACTTCAAGGCCATGATTAAGCAGGCCGGGAATCTCTTTAAGCTGATCACCTTTTCGAACTTGGTACATCGGTGTCCAGTCTCCACCAGCAAGGCGCAGAAAGGTCATTTTCAAACGATAGAGCGGACCTGCCACTTTATGAGTCCAAAAAAGTAGAGCAAAATAGAGAAGCAGGGCAAGAACCACAATCTGGACGGTGGCCGAGACCAGCACTGCCCAGGAGAGAGTCTCATTAAGTTGACCAAGTTCAGAAATAGCAAGTAGATAGTTACCACCAAAAGGCCGATTAAGATAAAGATAAAGACCAAGACCACTTAAACTTAACACCAGCAACAGACCACAACTTATTTTGAGATAAAAGCCACGTCGATAAGAAGCTGTAAAAACCTGTTTTTCCACTATTTTACCTGTTTTTTAAAAGTAGCGTCGGATTCTCAACATAAAAGTATCATTACGTTCATTTTGATTATCAGTCCATATCCATTCCTCTTCCAGGCTGGCCTCGAACTCCAGCTTTCCAACCGTAAGCTGATAGTTGATTTCCAAATCAAGTTCCTGACGGTCGTTATTACGACCGCTCTGGTTTAAGTAATCAAGATTAACTTCGCCAAACGCCCCAAGGGGGAATTTATGCCTATACTGAATACCGGTGGTCAGCACATTTTCAGTGCCAGCATTACCATCAGTACCATTATCTAGATCATCATGGTTGGTCATGCGGTCACGCAGGTACAAAAAGATAAAATCACGCCTAAAATAACGACGAAAATCAATAAAACCTTCGACATACTGACGGATATCGGTAGTCGAATCATAATCTGTATATTCCAGGCCGCAGGTCACATAGTGCCACTCGCCTTCAACCCCGACAGTCCAGGTTTCAAGATCGTAGAGACTGTTATAGCGATCCTGATCATTGGACGAAGAGAGCGGTTTCTGTTTTGAATTGACAAAGTTGGCGTAGATTCGGTAGTGCCGGTCAAAAAGGGTTAAAGTTGTATTGGCCTGATGGACGGCAGTCGAAAAATCGATATCAGGATCAACCAGGTACTCATAATCAAGCGAAAGCTTGTCACCTTCGCTGATGAGGCTGCCGGAGGGAATAATGATCTCGGTTTCACGACCAATCTGCTCAACCGTATAATCTGCTCCCTCAACAAAAGTAATGAACCGATCTTCATTGTAAACAACAATAGTCTCTGCTACAACATCAAGATTATTTAAGAGATTTCTTTCAAAGAGGTCAACAATCATCGCCTCGTTGATAACAAAAAAACGGTTATCGTCAAAATCCCGCTCGGTCTCTTCGTAACCATAAGAATAGCCCATGGTAAAATAGGACTCAGCTGGCAGTTCTTTACGATAGGAAAGACTTAAGACATAACCGTTTTCATCTTCGGTGCCGCTATCAACCTCAAGGTTACGGCTGCTGGCCCGAATGGCGGTTACCAAGCTGTCGTAAAGATGATGTTCGATCCATCCCCGATAACGGTTATCTTTACGGTTTAAAGTATCAGTATCATCCTTGCTGAACTGATATTCCAGACCAACCCGCAGGGCAAAACCCGGTCGTAAGTCAAGAGTCTCAAACCAATCCGTAGATTTGATCGGATTGAGACCCTCTTCTTCTCGATAACGATAGCTGGAGATGAAATAGCAACGTTTGAGATGCTCTCCCCAAGTCAGTGAATTACGAGCAAAAAACTCTTCTATATTACTTTCTTCGGAAGGCTCGGAACCAAAAAATGAAGTTTTGTCATCGGTATAGAAATAGTTGAGTTCAGAAAGGCTGAAGCCATTATCAGTCTGATGAGAGCAGTCAGCCGAAAAGGTCTCAGTTTCAATCTCACGATCAAGCTCCAAGCCGTCTGTTTCACTGCGATTATAAAAATAACTCAGATTGACAGGAATATGGCGATTTTTATAGGTTGTGCTAACACCATAGTTGTCATTTTGTAGATCGTAATTACGGGCATAACGGCGGTCAGCCCGAGTGATTTCCGAAGCTGCAAAAAAAGACGTGGGGAAAGATGAGCGATCCATGATAATGCCGTCCAGACGATAACCAGGAACAAAACTGTTATCGAAACCAGAACCATCAGTAGTACCATCATACCACTCTTGCAATAACCCCAGATCGATTTCAAGATGACCGTTAAGCCAACGCGGACTGTAAACCGCGTAAGCCATCTCGAAATGGTAGGTCTCAAGCAGTTGCTGTTCAGACAGACTCTCGTTGTTGCCAGGATTGTCGAAGCTGGAACCGTCATAATCATACTCAAGCTCGAGCCAGTTACGGAAATCTCTGATCATAAAAAGAGCCCGGGCCTGTGATTGACCTGCCAGCAGGAGCTGAGCTGATAACAGACAACATAAAAAAACCAGGCTCAACCGCATTTACTCTCTTCCCGGATCAGTAATTTACCAGGTTATTCTCT
>JAOZKP010000098.1 GCA_029935295.1 bacterium
GGCTGGCTGGTGATGGTTTTGGTCTGGGTCATTATATAACCTGTAAGGCACTAATCTTTTTTGTGGTTGTTGATAAAGTCAACCAGAGAACTGATTGATGCCAAGGCGACTTTACCCTCTTCCATATCTTTTATTTCAACCCCGAAATGTTTTTGAATCAAGACTACAAGTTCAACCGCATCAAGTGAGTCGAGGCCTAAGCCCTCATCGCCGAAAAGCGGGTCGTCATCATTGATTCCACTTGCTTCAATATCTTCCAGATTTAACTCTTCAATAATTATTTTTTTAAGTTGTTCGCTAAGGTTGTTATTTTTCATTTGATTCTCATTCTGGGCTTAAATTTAGGTTGTTTATCAATGGTAAAGCTGCTTGTGACTTTCGATTTTCTTCGAATAATCAGGTTATGTCTCCAGAATTTGATCTAAAAAGGTATGGGGGCATCATCATCAATCTCTTCAAGTTCATCATCATCTCCCATGCAACCGAATGGCGCGATAGTTTCAAAAAAGTCGAAGAAAATGCCTAATGATTCACATAAATTCTTTACAGCCTCGCTGTATTTCAGCTTATCATCAGCTGTTTTTGCTTTTTTCATCAATTTCAGGGTTGCAGATATTTCACTGGAAATCTCAGTCGAATTTTTTTCAATATCCATAACTACTCCTTTTGTGGTTTGATCGGGATGAAATTTTATTCTAAATTCTGTTCCCACATATCATAAAAATTAAAAAACTGGTACGGTTCTTTTGCGCAGAGTTTCTCTAAGGTCTGCACATAGCGAATCAGGTAAGGCTTAAGGCGTTGTAAGGGTCGGGCATCTTTACGGTCAAGTTCGATTATCTCAGCAAGATCTATCCGGTAGCTGTCGGGACCGGTTTTGAGTGGGAAAAGGATTGCCAGCGGGGCGCCGGTGACGGCGGCAAGTTTCCAGGCGGCAAGCGGAAATTTGACCGGGGCCCCGAGAAAATCAACAGCCAGACTGTTCTCCTGTGCACCTTTAAGCCGGTCACCCATAATGCAGACGACATCGCCTTTTTTAAGGGCAGCGACCATCTCAACTGTGCCGCCTAAGAAACCGGTCGGGTCGATGATGTGGAATGGGTTTTTCTCGCCTTTGTGCTCAAAATAGTGGCGGTCGATATCGCCCTCATCCTGCTGCATAAGCATGTGCACGGGTCGTTTTAATTTACTTAAGTAGATCATTGCCGCTTGCCAGCAGCCGACGTGGGTAGTGAGGATTATCAGGCCCCGGCCAGCTGCCGCGAGGTTAAAAAGTTCATCGCCTCGGGGGAATTCTGTCTTCAGGATTTCCGGCCCGCAGATCCCGACCAGGGCCCGGTCGACCAGTGACTGGCTTAAACTAATTATCATCCGGTAGCTGTCTTTTAAGGCAGCAAAGCCGGTGTGGCCGGGGAAACGGCGGTCAAGGTAATAGCGGCTTTTTAAACGTTGATCGGGGCGGAAAATAAGATAGTAAAGGACCACTGGATAGAGAAACGGGTAGGCGATACGGCGGCCGCCGAGACGGATTAGAAAGTAGAAAAACCGGTGCTGCCAGTTCGCGCCGACGCTGCGGCTGCTCCAGTTTTCAGAACTCTGTGGAATCTTTTCTGTCATTGATAATTTTTGCCGTAATAAGGGTTAACAGACCAAAAAACAGTGCCAGTAGCGGCCCGACGATAAGCGAGCCTAAGCCCCATTCCCAGAAACGTTCCAAGGCCTGATAGCCCAAGGTTTTAAATGATATTTCGGTAAGCCAAGCCCCATGCCGGATAAAATAACCGACTTCAATACACAGAGCCGGGACGAACGGCGGCATGCAGATGTTGCCCGCCGCCAAAGCAACAATCTTATTCAGGCGGAAATAGCCGGTTATCATCAAAATAATCATTGCCCGCATGCCGAGCAGCGGCAGGGCCCCGACCAGAACTCCCAAGCCCACTGCAACTGCAAGGCGCTTGGGTGAAGCGTTTTCTTTTAAGAGCAGGCGTAAAGTTCTGATTGGATGGAGAATGGAGACCGGCTCACTCGCCGTCTCGTCGTCCTTATCAATCTGGTAATGGGCCATCTGGTTGTGGGGCCAAGGCAGCATCGAGCGGATGGTCAGGCGGGTATTTAAGAAACTTAAACGCAGATTGTCCCAGAGCCGATGAAAATGGGAGATATGTTCGTGCTTGGCCGGATAGTAGACGCTGATCTTGATTTCATTGATTTTAACCCCGGCCCAGGCGGCCCGGACCAGGACCTCATTTTCAAAAGCGTAGCGCTTTTCGCGCCAGTCCAGAGCTTCAAGCAGGTTTAAGGGGTAGGCCCTAAAGCCGCTCTGGCTGTCACCGATTTTGTGGCCGGTCTGGACCCGGAACCAGAAATTTGAAAAGTCG
Source organism: bacterium (assembly GCA_029935295.1). Classification (GTDB taxonomy): domain Bacteria; phylum Desulfobacterota; class Anaeroferrophillalia; order Anaeroferrophillales; family Tharpellaceae; genus Tharpella. The sequence goes on from JAOZKP010000098.1 coordinate 2,382, forward strand.
CGGCCGAAATCGGAACTTTTAGGGACATAGGTCGCGGCAAAATCGCGGCAGCCGACAATTATAGCCTCAGGGGTTTCAATAACGGCCTCAATAAAAGCGGAAATGTCATCGCTGTAGTGCTGGCCGTCGGCATCGATTGTGATGATGTGAGTCGCTTTAAGTTCGCACGCTTTTTTGGCCCCGCTTAAAATCGCGGCTCCTTTGCCGAGGTTGCGGGGGTGGCGGATGATGTGGATTTCTGGGTCAAGTCGTTTCAGAACTTCCGTTACATTGTCACTGCTGCCATCATCAACGACAATCAGAATTTCGCTGAAACCGCTGCTCTCGTTAACGACTTTTTCCAGGGTCGCCGCGTGGTTGTAGAGGGGAATGACGATTGCGACAATTGGTGATGGTGTTGGAGTTGCAGTCAGACAACCATCTGTTGGGTTAGTTTTTTGAGCTGTTGCGGGCATGTTTAATATATAACTTTATTTTTTAGTTGACTGAGATTGTATTTTTTAGCCACAGACGCACACAGACTCACACGGACAAAAGATTTTAAAGTCTGTGTGTTTCTGTGTGGGTCTGTGGCTGATTTTAAGTATTGATAATAAGGTTTTGTCTATTTTATTATCCGGTTCTCACTGCTCCGGGCAAAACGCAGAAATGAGCCGAGATTGCCGGCAAACCTAAGCCAGCTGTCGGGTGAATGTTTGACCATGGCGACGTAATTTAAGAGTGTCCGCGGGCGTTTAAAATGGGCCTGGTAGAATTCGAGGAAAAGTTTCTCCATCTCTTCCCGGTCCATTCCGTTCGGGATAAATTGAAAACTCATGCAGTCCATTTTCGGCCAGTCTTCTTTAAACTGGCCGAAATCGTTTATATTTTCATAGAGGGGCGAGCCTGGAAACGGGGTGAATTTGGCGACGTTGAGTTCGTCAATCGGCAGTGATTTAAGATAGCTGATGGAGCGCTGAACGCTGGACGTGGTTTCACCCGGGAGGCCGACCATAAAGAGCCCTTTGACCCGGATACCGCATTTTTTTATTAAATGAACCTGCTCCGCCATAAAATCGAGATCAACTTTCTGCCGATGGCGGCTCAAAAGCTCGGTGTCGCCGCTCTCGATACCTAAGCTGATCATCCAGCAGCCGGCGGCCTTCATCAAAGTTAAAATTTCGCCGTCAATATGTTCGGCCCGGACGGCACAGTTAAACGTCATATTCAGGGGCCGGTTTTTTATGAGCTGGCAGAACTCTTTGATTCGCTCCCGGTTGAACGTGAACTGGTCGTCATAGAAGTTGACATGGCGGATGCCGAAGTGCTCTTTCAAGTATTCCAGGTGGCGGTAGAGATAGGCGGCCGAGTTGAAGCGGAACGTACGGCGAAAGACCGAGCGGTCGCAGTAGCTGCAGGTGTAGGGGCAGCCGCGGCTCGAGATGCAGCTGGTATTCGGGGCCTTGGGGTAGTTGAAAATCGGCAGGCGGTAGATTTTAGGGAAACCTGCAAGTTTTTCGTAGGCCGGAAACGGCAGCCGGTCAAGTTCGACTCCGGGCTCGCGGTAGCCGGTAAATTCGGTTTTGCCGCGGCTGTTCCAGAAGGCAAGACCAGGGATGCCGGCGCAGTTTTCAGCTTCATCCATCAACTGCAGGATGGTTTCCTCGCCTTCACCGATGACAAAGTAGTCAAACGCAGGATAGTCGGCGAGCAGTTTATCTTTCAGAGCCGAGACATGCGGGCCGCCGCAGAAGGTTTGAATTCCGGGCAGAATCTCTTTGGCCAGTCCTGCCAGCCTGACGCCATCGAGAAAACTCGAGGTCGTACAGCTAAAACCGACCCAGGTCGGCTTTAGCATCTCAAGATAGGTTTTAAAACGCCGATCGGCCGTCAGCGGCACTGCAAAACAGTCGAGAATGTCGGCTTTTTTTCCATTCTCCTCAAGGTATGCAGCAATACTGGCAAGCCCCAGAGGCGGCATCAGATTGGCTTTCCGGGCGATGTCAGCTTTCGCGGCTGAGGCCTGATAGCCCAAAGGATGAACCAGGAGAATACGGTGTGAATTAAGCTTTGTCATATTTCAGTTTTAAATTCAATTTTGTCGTTGCCGAAAGTTGGCTCTATGACTTTGTGGACTCCGTGCCCGGGATTTGGAACCTTAAAAATATTAATCAATTTATAGCGGGATAATATTTTTAAATCATTATTTAAGCTTACCGGTGTTCGCTTCATATCCGCCATCAATTCGGAGAAAATAACCCTTTTTTTCTTTCTTAAATATTGAACCAGTCGGGTTCTTTCCGGTTTTAGAATTGCCATTAAATCTACCGGATCGACCCAGATTATATCTTTTTTGGTGACTTTTCGCTGTTCATCAATCTCTTTGGCAGTCGCTTTGGCCGATGAAAAAAAATCCGCAAGCGTCCCGGTTTTCAGTTCGACACTCATTTTATGAACTCCTTAACCTCATTTTCAAAACGTTCGACCAGGTTGTGATAGGTGGTAAAATTGTCGACCTCGGAGATCTCTCCGAGATAATGTTTATGATGATAATCATGGCTGTTGTCATAGTCCAGAACTCGGCCGTTATCTCCTGAAAAAATGAGATGATTGATATAAGCCATGCTGTATTTAATTATCTCGCCACTTTCATTTTCCCACGTCTCAATTTTGAGGAGACCGTCGCCTTTGTCAGGCTTAATGGGGAATTGCTCCGAGACGACTTTTTTGAACCTGGTCTTCTTTTTCCGGTCTTTAGCCATAATCAATAATAGCAGAAGGTAATAATATTGTAAAGCTGTGATTGTTGAGGTTCCGGTGATTTATTTCAGATTGCGAAAAAGTTCGGGAATCGTTATAGATAGCGGTATGAGTGAAATTTTACTGATCTATCCGCCGGTGGCCAAACCTTCGGAAGCGCCGCCCGGTATTGCCAAGCTTACCGGCTCTTTAAGAGGGCATGGGGTTGACTGTGTTGCCGTCGATCTCAATTTTGAGGGCCTGGATTATATCCTGAGGCAGGAGTGTAGTGCCGATGATACCTGGAGCCGTCGAGCACTGCGTCATGTTGAGAAAAACCGGGCCGCATTTTGTGAACCACCGACATATAAAAATTTCGACCGCTATAAACGGGCGGTCGCCGATCTTAACCGCGTGGTCGAGGTGGTCGGCAGCAATCATGATTTAGAACTCTCACTTGCCAATTACGGTGATAAACAGCTCTCGCCTTTGCGCAGCCAGGATCTGCTCTCAGCTGCCGAAAAATTTCAGGAAAATATCTACTACCCTTTTTTCAGTGAGCGCCTAAGCCAACTTATTGAAGAGAGTTCTCCCGTCTTTGTCGGATTCTCTCTAAATTATCTCAGCCAGGCTCTCTGTACTTTTGCGATGATCGGCTTCTGCCGAAAGCATTATCCGGAACTTGCCATTGTCGTCGGTGGGGGCCTGATTACTTCGTGGGTCTCGCGGCCGGAGTGGCATAATCCATTTGCCGGTTTGATTGATCATCTGATTGCCGGGCCGGGAGCGGAAAAGCTGCTGGACCTGTTAGGGCATGAGCCGCGAAAATCTGAATCGTTCGCTCCTGATTACGGTGATTTTTCAGAGTTGCAATATCTCGCCCCCGGACGGATTCTACCCTATGCCGCCTCATCCGGCTGCTACTGGAACCGTTGTTCTTTTTGTCCCGAAAAGGCCGAAGGCAACCGTTATTCTCAGGTCAAACCTGAAACTGTGGTCAAAGAGCTGGAGCAGATTACTACCGGAAGTCATTACGATTTGATCCATTTCCTTGATAACGCTATGAGCCCGGCCCTGCTGCGGAAGCTGGCTGAAAGCCCGCCCGGAGCTGATTGGTACGGTTTTACGCGCATCGAAAATGATCTTCTGGAGCTTGATTTCTGTCGGGCTTTGCGCCGGGCCGGGTGTGTGATGTTGAAATTGGGGATTGAGTCTGGCGTCGATAAAGTTTTGCAGGATCTGGACAAAGGGATTACTCTGGACAAAACAGCTTTAGTTCTGGCGAACTTAAAGGCCGCCGGGATTGCAACCTATGTTTACCTCCTTTTCGGCACCCCGGCTGAAACCCTGCCGGAGGCCCGGCAGACCCTGGAATTTACGGCCGCACATCACCACGAAATCAGCTTTCTCAATCTCGCAATCTTCAACCTGCCACTCTACAGTGCCGAGAGCCGTGGGCTTGAAGTTCGTAATTTTTATGCCGGAGACCTCTCACTCTACGGCAATTTCGTTCATCCCCGTGGCTGGCGGCGGCAGGATGTACGTCGGTTTCTTGACCATGAGTTTAAACGTCACCCACAAATTGCGCCGATCATTAAACGTGACCCTCCAATCTTCACCTCAAACCACGCCCCGTTTTTTTGTCGGCGTTAGCAAATACCCATTTGTCAGGCCTGACCCCGTTCCCCCGTTTGTCCTTTCTCCTTTACAAAAATGATGTTATAGGATATTGTTATCAGTGATTAACCCTATAAATTATGCTGTATAAGTCTTTGGATATTCAGAGTATGCTTACAATGTGTGGCAATTAAACTTTCGAGAATACGGGTAAAATAAAAAAATGGAATCCGAAAATAAAGTTGTTCTGATTGCGAATAACGAACATGAGTTGCTCCGTTCTTTTGAACAGCAACTTGCTGATTGCCGGAGAGGGTTTTCAATGATTGCGGTTGGAAATGGAGATAATGCGATCAAAAAACTGGCTCAAGATGATATCTCTCTGCTGGTAACAGATTTAAATGTACCCAAGACCGACGGCTTTGGTCTGCTTTCTCACATAGTGGAATCTTATCCCGATATACCGGTTATTGTTATGACCGAATACAGTAATATGGAAATGGAGAGCCTTATTTTAGAAAGCGGGGCGGTGGGGTGCATTAAGAAACCTTTTGCGGTCAGCAAACTGGTCGAACTTGCTTCGCACTGGCTGCAGAGTGAAACCGATGGTGGTATAATTCGTAATGTATCCTCGAGTATGTTTTTGCAGTTTATTGAAATGGAACAGAAAACCTGTACAATCCGTATGATCGATAAGGCAACTGGTAAAAGAGGGGTGCTTTTTTTTCAGAACGGTGAACTTCTGGATGCACGCGTAAACGGCCTAGCTAGAGGCGAAGAGTCCGCATATCATATTTTTGGTTGGGACGAGGTAACGCTTTGTATTCAAACCAGCTGTCGCTGTTATGAGAAAAAAATTAACGGCGACCTACAGACAATCCTGCTTGAAGCGATGCGATTGAAAGATGAAACCGTAGTTGTCGTGCCGACGACAGTCGTGCAGGCAGGAGTTTTCGGGTTATCACATGCAGGAGGTGAAGGTGGCCGCCATAAACGACGTGACTACCGAATAGTGACGAAGCTTTCCGATTTTGCTTATGTAGAGTTTTTAATGGAGATGCCAACGGGAATCGGTAAGTATTTTCGCCTGAATGTAATCAATTATTCCAATCATGGAATCGGGATACTTGTTTTAGAAAAAGATTTTGATTTAATGGAATTATTGGAAGGTGGTAATACTATAAAAAATGTTACGTTTTCAGCAAGCTGGGCGATGATTACACTGGATGTGACTGTCAGACATATCTCGAAAATGGCTAGTGGATCTTATGCCGGGGCGTATTTAGTTGGAGTGGAAACCTGTGAAATGATAATGAAAAAAAAGAAAAACTAATTTGAGTATGATCAGCCCGGCAGACGACCTCCTTTGAAAAATGGACGCGGGCATTTCCGCAAGTAAGTGACTTATCGGGCAATTATAAATTTTTCAGGATCGCATCACCCATTGCAGCCGTATCTACGGTTTGGTTTGGATCGATGGCGATGTCGCGGGTGTGGATTCCGGCGGCCAGGGTTTTTTTGACGGCATTTTCAATGGCGTCAGCGGCTTCATCGAGAGCGAATGAAAAACGCAGCATCATGGCTGCAGAGAGAATCTGGGCGATCGGGTTGGCGATGCCCTGGCCGGCGATATCCGGCGCCGAGCCGCCGGCGGGCTCATAGAGGCCGAAATTGTCGCGGTTGAGGCTGGCTGAGGCTAAAAGGCCCATTGACCCGGTCAGCATCGCCGCTTCATCGGAGATAATATCGCCGAACATATTGCCGCAGAGCATGACATCAAACTGGTGCGGATCCTTGACCATCTGCATCGTCGCGTTATCGATGTAGAGATGATTCAGAGTGACATCGGGATACTCTTTGGCAACCTCAATAACCACTTCCCGCCATAAAACCATACTTGTTAAAACATTAGCTTTGTCGATTGAAGTGACAATCTTCCGGCGTTTGCGGGCGGCACTGAAGGCGAGATGGGTAATTCGTTCGATTTCGGCCCGGCTGTAGACCAGCGTATCGTATGCTTTCTCTTCTTTACCCGATCCTTCCCGGCCTTTGGGCTGACCGAAATAGATGCCGCCGGTTAATTCCCGGACGCAGAGGATATCGAAGCCGTCACCGACTATCTCCGGTTTCAGGGGGGATGCCGCCGTCAGCGAAGGGTAGATTCGGGCCGGGCGAAAATTGCAGAAAAGATCGAAATGTTTTCTTAAAGGCAGGAGTGCAGCCCGTTCCGGCTGCTCCGCCGGGGGCAGATTTTCCCATTTCGGACCACCGACCGAGCCGAAGAGGATCGCATCACTATCTTCGCAGATTTTAAGGGTTTCCGGCGGCAGGGCCAAACCGTGATTGTCTATGGCACAGCCGCCGACATCGGCAGAAGTGTAAGCAAATTCGCAGGCAAATTTTCCTTGGACTGCATCCAGAACTTTTACGGCTTCCGCCATAACCTCCGGGCCGATACCATCACCGGCCAAAATTGCGATTTTCTTCATCGTTTTTTCCTTAATGTCCTTTTAAGTCATGCGGATAGCAAATTGGGGGCAGAAGCCGACGCAGTAGCCGCAGCGCAGGCAGAGGTCGGGATTGATTGCCGGCTTGCTCTCTTCTGAAATCCTGCTGATGGCAAGATTGGGACAGGTTTCGATACATTCGCCGCAATCTTTGCAGATAAAATCGACTATTTGAAAACACTTTTCTTCAATAACCAGTTCCGGCAGACTACCAAGCTCATTTTCGGTTGTGTTAAAATAGGCGAGATTGTATTCGACTTCTCCGCTATTTACCATCCCCATCGCGATCGGCAGCGGGAACTTATCGCGGACAAACTTCAAAGCCGCATGATAATCTTTAACCAGGCAGCCGCCGCCTAAGGCTTTCATAAGATAGAGGCCTTTATTCTTTTGCCGGCAGAGATTGATTGCGGTTTCCATTTCAGCAAGCGTTCCGTGGAGGATGCCGGTGCCGGTTTTATTGATAATCGGAAAAACGACATCAACTTCATCATTTTCAGCGGCCAAAAGGACTGCTGGTACCGAGTGAGTACTGATTCCGACCGCTTTGATTATGCCCTTTTCTTTGTAATCAAGGAGTACCTGCCAGGCCCCGGCACGTTTTTGAAATACATCTTCACCTCCGGGTACCCGGGCGGCGTGGAGATGAAAGATGTCGATATAGTCAAGTTCCAGCGCCTCAAGGCACTCTGCGACTGCGGTCTGCATTCCTTTCGCGTCCAAAGCCATAGACTTGCTGACGATTACGGGTCTGGAAGTAGCTTTTTTCAGGGCCAGGCGAATTGGTTCATAAGTCTGATAGAGTTGGGCCGTGTCGATGAAATTCACCCCGCCCGCCAGAGCTTTAAGGATGATTTCAGCCCCCGCATCCGGAGCCATCTTTTTTTGTAGCGGGCCCATCGGCAGAGCTCCGAAACAGAG
>JAOZKP010000340.1 GCA_029935295.1 bacterium
ATGTGTCGCTGAACTCTATCCAGATGTCGCCAAAAGCAAACTCCCCCGATAATTAGCCTGTAAGTCACTAAAATAAATAAAACAAACCAAATATATACCTTGCAATTCGGGAATATATCTCCTAATATGCAAGGTATGTTGACAAGATGGATTACAGATAGACTGCAGAAGGATATTGCACACGTACCCGCCGTAGCCCTTCTGGGCGCACGTCAGGTCGGCAAAACCACCCTTGCCAAAATGATAGCCAAAGACCGAAACTCTATCTACCTGGATCTGGAAGCCCCCGAGGATTTGCTGAAACTCAGTGATCCGGCCGGCTATCTCGAGGGTCATAGCGACAAGCTTGTTATTCTGGACGAAATCCAGCGCGCTCCTAACCTGTTTATGGTCTTACGCGGACTTATCGATAAAAACCGGGAGCAGGGGCGAGAATCCGGCCAGTTCCTGCTGCTGGGATCTGCTTCAATGGATTTGTTGCGGCAGTCTTCCGAGAGTTTGGCCGGACGCATCAGCTATATTGAAATGTCCGGTTTTAACTTGCAGGAGGTTGGCAAGAACAGAAAGGATCTGCAAAAACTCTGGCTCAGAGGCGGTTTCCCGAACAGCTATTTAGCAGGCGATGATGACCTGGCCATGGACTGGCTCGAAAATTTGCTGCGCACCTATCTGGAAAGGGATGTACCACAAATGGGTTTTCGCGTTCCCGCGAATAGATTGCGTCGTTTATGGACCATGTTGGCCCATTTGCAGGGAGAACCGGTAAACTATTCAAAGCTGGGCGGAAATCTTGAAATAGACGGCAAAACGGTTAGCCATTACATAGACATATTGGTTGATTTGTTACTGGTCAAACGGCTGGAACCATGGTACGCCAATGTTAAAAAACGATTGGTTAAATCACCTCGTTTCTACATTCGGGACAGCGGCATACTGCACCGATTGCTGGGTATTGACAATTATGACGCTTTACTGTCGAATCCCGTATTGGGGAAAAGCTGGGAAGGATTTGTAATAGAAAATATTCACTCTATTCTGCCTAAACGCGCTGAAACCTATTTTTACAGAACTGGCGCAGGTGCGGAAATTGATCTAATTATCAAGCTGCCGACCTCGGAAATCTGGGCTGTAGAGATCAAGTATGGTGTCGCACCCAAGTTGAATAAGCATTATAGCCGTATCTGCGAAGACGCAGGGGCGACCCAAAAATACATTATCTATGGCGGGAATGATGAATTTCCGGTCAGCAATGATGTTACGGTTATTTCATTGCGAGGGCTCATGCAAAAATTAATCTCATTACAATGAATGAAAAAACAGATTTCATGGATTTACTGTGCCACTCTCCCTACACGAAAACCCCACCAGCCCCCATGAAAGACTATTTATATATTGCTTTTACGGGTGATTCATTTCAATTCCCACCGATAGAAACTTATGTATTGCTTTATTTAGGAGAAGAAGCTAATATGTTTCTTATTCCATAAAAAGCAATACAGGAGTTTACAATGACAGACTCTCTTCTTCAGCAGCTCAAAAAAAGACGCTTAAAGCTGGGACTTAAGCAAAAAGATATGATGATGCGCATCGGAATATCGCGTCAGCAATACCAACGTCTGGAGTCCAGGGGCAATCCACGACTAGATACTCTGGAGTTGATTGCAAAAGGCCTTAACAGTGAATTGATGCTTATCCCCAAAGAGAAAGTGCGCGCCGTAATGGCAGTTCTTGAAAACTCAGAACAGACAAAGGATAACAAAAGAAAAAATCTCTCTGACGACCCTTGGCAAAATATCCTTGAGAATGATCTATGAACAATCGCGGCGCGGATGAAATTAACGTACTGAAACTGAAATTGCACGGAAGAGTGGTTGGCTATCTGGCCGGTTTTCATGATGGCCGAAATGTTTTAAGCTTTGCGGATGAATTTAAAACCGATGCTGCCCGTCCGACATTCAGCTTAATTACCCTCCCCGAATTCCCCCGCTCGGAAAAGCTGCTGGCGGAGCCCTGGTCGCGCACTCAAAAACTGCATCCGACACTATCCAACTTGCTCCCGGAGGGGTCATTAAGGGAGCTGGTTGCCCAGGGTCTCAAGGTGCATATCGATAACGAGTTTCACCTGTTCTCTTATCTGGGGGAAGATTTACCCGGTGCGTTGATTGCTGAACCAATGGAAACGGATGAGGTTCCAGAGAGTCTCTTGTCTGCTCACGGCAAAGTCAAAGTCGTTAAATTCGAGAAGGTCACTCGGGAAAACAAATTCTCTCTGGCTGGTGTCCAGATGAAGTTTTCCATGAAGCAACAGGATGGTCGCTACAATCTATCCACAGGGGATACTCTTGGCGATTGGATCATAAAGACACCTTCAACCAAACACAAAGATGTGCCGGTCAATGAATTCACGGCGATGACATTGGCATCTATGGCTGGCATCGCCGTACCCGAAATAAAGCTGGTGGAGCTGCACAAGCTCGACAACTTGCCGCAAATCAATTTGCCGGATGAAAAACTGGCATTTGCAATAAAGCGCTTCGATCGCAATGATGGTCAGCGAGTTCATATGGAAGACTTTGCGCAAGTATTGGTGAAGTACCCACATGAAAAATACAATTCTGCAAGCTACGAACAAATTGCCAAAATTCTTTACCGCTTCTCAGGCGATGGCCTGGCCGATGCGCAACAGTTCGCCCGGCGTCTGCTGATTAATATTCTACTGGCCAACGGCGATGCACATCTGAAAAACTGGAGCTTGCTCTATCCCGATCAAGTCACACCGCGACTTTCCCCGGCCTATGACATCGTAACCACGAGCGTTTATATTGATAACGAAAGGAAATATGCGCTCAACCTTGGAAAAACGAAGGAATGGTATGATGTCACTTATACAAACTTTGAGGCGTGGGCCAATCGAGCCAACGTGCCATGGCGCGCGATAAAACCACATCTTGATGAGACAATGGAAAGAGCGCGAAGTTTATGGCCAAAGGGGATAAAAGATCTGCCCATGAATGATGAGCACAAAGATAAACTTCAGGCCCATTGGGCTATACTTCAAAAAGATTTTCGGATTTAATTTTTCG
>JAOZKP010000099.1 GCA_029935295.1 bacterium
CCGCTTCATCTTTGACCTTATTCCAGTCAACCGGCAGGGTTTTGTCGATCCAGCCATCATCTTTTTTGACATCTTCCATAAACTACACCTCTTCCAGGGCGACATAGATATTGTCATCTTTGACCGTCACCGCAAATTCATCAAGTGGGCGTGGTGGCGGACCTTTTATATTTTTGCCGTCAGCATTAAAAAAACCTTCATGACAGGGACAGTAAAACTCTTTTTTCTGGGAATGCCATTCAACTTCACAGCCAAGATGGGTGCAGATTTTGGAGAAGGCTTTCACCTTGCCGTTATTGTTGACGAGAATTCCCTTGCGGCCAGTGGCATCAATGAATTCCCGGGCCGCACCAGGAGTCAGCTCCTGTAAATTGGTTACCAGGACATCGACAAACTTTTTCACCTTAGCTTTGGGTACCAAGTAGCGCACACCATAGATTCCGGCAGTTCCTAGGGTTGCCGCCAAGCCTACAGTCATCGCAGCATTGGCAAGAAAATCCCGGCGGCTGACTTGTTGGCCGCCACCGTCTTTTTCAGTCATACTCTGCACCTCCCTCTTTAAAGTTTCAGGTTTAATAACTTGACTTCAGTATGATTAACAATTTAACATTAACCAGGTTATAATATAGCTTGTATCTATGTAAAGGTTCGGTTAATAATGTTAAATCTATGTTAATTGTAAGTAGCCACTTTGTAACCATTGAGGAAGTGAAAACGTGAAACAGATTCGTTTAGGGCTTGGCGGGAAATACCTTCTGGCAGTGGTTGGCCTGATTATTTTGGTGGTGTCAATCAGTTTTACCCAGCTTTTTCAGATCGAGAAAAGTTTTATTCTCGGTCAGCTCGAAGGTCAGGCCCGGCTTTTGGGGCAGCAGATTCTTTTAACCCGGAGCTGGCTCGCGGATCAGGGCGGAATTTATATTGAAAAGCGGGACGGCCGTAAAGCCAATCCCTACCTGAAAAAAGGAACCATTAAGACGGTTGATGGATCTAAGCTGGTACTGCGCAACCCGGCGATGGTGACTCGTGAACTTTCCGAGTATGCGGCAAAATCGAGCCTCTATCGCTTCCGTTTGACGAGTACCCATCTGATTAATCGGAATAATGCTCCCGACGGTACCGAACGGCGGGCTTTGGAGATTTTTGCAGACGGAAAAGAGAATGAGTATGCACTCTTGCAGACCCTTGAAGGGGAGTCGGTTTTTCGTTTTATCAAGGCCCTCTATATTAAGCCTGCCTGTCTTAAATGTCACCACTATCAAGGTTATAAAGTGGGTCAGCTCCGGGGCTGTCTGAGTGTGATTATACCGAGTGCCGCTGCTGAAGCCCGGATTGCGGCCCTGCATAAATCCCTTCTCTTTGATGCCGGTTTAATAATTTTGTTGACGGTGGTGGTGTTGGTGTTTTTGAATCACGTTTTGACGGTGCGCCCGTTGAAACGTTTGAGCCGTAAAGTTAAACTGTTTGAAAAAGACGTCGAGGCTGTAGTTAAACCGATTGCCCGCAGCGATGAGATCGGAGTTTTAGCTACAAGTTTCGGACAGATGACAATTACGCTGCGGAATCAGCAGAAGAGTCTCGAGGGTAAAGTTGAAAAGGCGACGGAGGACCTGCGCCAGGTTAATCGGGAACTCGTGATCGCTAACCGCAGCCTGCGTCAGCAGGATGCCTTGAAGACCGATTTTCTGGCGACAGTTTCGCATGAATTAAGAACACCGTTAACTACGATTCGCGGTGGCGTCGACTATCTTTTGCAGACGGTTACCGATTGTGATCAACGTACTTATCTGAGTCTTCTGGAGCGTAATATTCAAAGTCTGGTGGAGATGGTTAATAATCTGATTGATATTGCGCGAATTGATCTTGATCAGGTCGAACTTGAGTTGGAAGAACTTAATTTGACCGATCTCTTGCGGGAGATATGCATAATCTTTACAGCCTCCGGTGAAGAGCGCGGGATTGTGGTTAAAGGTTGTGGTGAGTTGCCGGAGGTTAGCATGGTTGGCGATTATCGTCGCTTAAATCAAGTCTTTATGAATCTGGTGCATAATGCGGTCAAATTTGCGCCGCTTGACAGTGTTGTTGAAATAACCATGCAGTTTAAGGCGGGTGTGGTTGAGATTGGTGTAGTTGACAATGGCCCGGGGATTGAAGAGGGTGATCTGGAGGCGATTTTTACCCGTTATCGTCAGGGCCATAAACATAATCGGCGAGTCGGCAGCGGTCTCGGGTTGGCAATTGCCCGCGGCCTGGTGGAAGCGCACGGAGGCTTTTTGCGGGCGCAAAGCCGACCGGAGGTGGAAACAATTTTTACTGTAACTTTACCAGTATCGAAAAATCAGGAGATTTTATGAGCTCGGCCGACAATTTGATAATGGTAGTCGATGACGATCCGGATATCCTAATGGTACTCGAAGGCAATCTTAAACTGGCCGGTTTTAAAGTTGCAACTTTCATGACCGGCACCGCTGCTCTGGCGGCAGTTACCGAGATCAATCCGGATCTGTTGATTTTAGATCTGACCCTGCCGGATATTGACGGGATTCAGCTTTGCCGGCGCCTGCGCGAATTGAAACTTGATTTTCCGGTGATTATGCTGACCGCCCGGGACGGGCTTTCTGATAAGGTTTTGGGCCTGGAGTGCGGGGCCGATGATTATATGGTCAAACCCTTCGCCTTTCTTGAACTTCACGCCCGGATTAATACCTGTCTTCGGCGTCGGAGTAAAATTATTGCAAAGCCTGAAAACACCCCTTTGCAGATTGGCAATCTTATGCTTAAACGTGATGAACGTCGGGTTGATGTGCGCGGCCGGCAGGTTGAACTGACGAAAAAGGAGTTTAATTTACTGGTACTGCTAGTTGATAATCGTGAACGGGTTATGACCCGGGAGGAAATTCGCGAAGCCCTCTGGGGTAAACGTCAGCTCTACTCCTGGAGCCGGGCTATCGACGTTCATATCCGCCATTTGCGTTTGAAACTTGAAACTGACCCGGATCACCCCGTCCTGATTCAGACTGTTATCGGGGTGGGCTATCGCTTTTTCTCCGGTTAAAATTGGGGTTTGTGCTCTCTTTTTTAGTGTCCAGGGATTTTCTGATTACAGATAAAAGTTCTCTGACTTCGTAGGGTTTATCGATTATTGGATGGCGTTTAAAATTTATGTCATCCTGGTCGACCCGGTCTCCGAGGTAACCGGTTGTGAAGATGATTTTAGCTTGGGGGTAGAGGGTCGTAAATTTTTCACTTAACTCCTTGCCGCCCATTTTCGGCATTATTATATCCGTAAAAAGAAGATCGATATTGTTTGTGCAAGATTGAGCTTTGTGCAGAGCTTCGACCCCGTTTTCAGCTGTAATTACGGTGTAGCCGGCTTTCTGCAGTAACTGATCGGCGAATTTGCGCGTGCTCTCTTCATCTTCCGCCAGCAAAATTACTTCATCTCCTTTAAGTATTTCATTGAGGTTGTTCTTGATTGCCTCTTCCGGTCTCAGATCTTTGTTGCAGGGCCAGTAAATTTTGAAGGTCGTACCGAATCCGGGTTGGCTTTCAATCTCAATTTCACCATGGTTCTGTTTGATGATACCGTAAACCGTGGAGAGCCCCAGGCCGGTACCTTTGCCGATCTCTTTCGTGGTATAGAAGGGCTCGAATATATGCTCCGTGATTTCTCTACTCATGCCACAGCCATTGTCACAGACTTCGATCAGAACATAGTTTCCGGGAACAATACTGCTCTCGGATCTGGAGGGTTCATTATTGACGAATATGCCAGTGGTTGAAATCGAAATCTCCGGATTTGTAATCTGAGTCTCTTGAATTGCATCAGTACTGTTGACTACCAGGTTGATGATTATCTGTTCGAGTTGGCTTACATCAGCTCTTATCGGATAAATATTTTTACCCAGTTTGAACGTCAAGGTGATGTCTTCACCGATTAGACGATTCAACATTTTACCAAAATCATTTAGGAATTTATTGATCGTAATGGTTTCCGGTTTGATTACCTGTTTTCGGCTGAAAGCTAAAAGCTGGCGCGTCAGGCGTGCGGCTCGGGAACCGGCCTGCTCGATTTCATTAAAGTCATTCCAGAGTGGATTTTCCGAATCAATTTCCATCATCCCGAGCTGGGCATGACCGCGAATTACAGTGAGAATATTGTTGAAATCATGAGCAACGCCGCCAGCCAGTTTGCCGATTGCCTCCATTTTTTGTGACTGAAAAAGCTGTTTTTCAATTGCATGAAAGTTGGTTGTATCCTTAAATAACGTCAAAATGTAATCTTTATTGTCCGGCCCTTTGAAATGAGAGAGGGTTGTTAGGTATGAGCGGTTATCAAGTGGACTTATGATCTCTTTGTTATAAGAGTTATCTTGAGTCTCTTTTAGTAAGGAGATAGGACACCAGTCGCAGGGTTTATCGAGGCCATGCAGGGCCCTGTGACAGATCTCCCCCGTCGCATCGTAGCCGATGCGTTTGCACATGGCCTTATTCATGTATAATATTTGTCGGTTTTCCTCACCCCCAATATAGGCAGGATCAGGTATTGCATCAATTATCAGCTTGTGTTGGCGGATAAATTCATTCATTTCAATTATTTACCCTCATCCAAAACTTGACGAATCATTTTGACTAAACTGTCAGTGCGCAGTGGTTTATTGTAGAATTCCTTGATTCCCACTGCCAATGCCTCATTGCGGTTGATTGTTTCACTGTATCCTGTTCCAAGAATGAAGCATAATTTCGGGTTAAGTTTCAGGCTTTCCCGGGCGAGATCAACCCCGGAGATTCCCGGCATTGTCATGTCAGTCAGGATGAGGTCGAATCTTTGCAGATTTCGCTTGATTATTTTAAGAGCGGAGTTGCCATCGCTGCAGGTTGAAATTCGGTAGCCGAGTTTCTCCAGAACCTGGCGATTGAGTTCAAGTATCTCCTTTTCATCATCAACCAGTAGCAACTCTTCACAACCGGTCGGGAGCCTTAGCAATTTGGTCAGAGAGTCAGTTATAGTTGTGTGATAATCGAGTGTCGGCAGGAGAATCGTGAAAGTGTTGCCGGAGCCAGTATCGTCTTCTAATGAAATTACTCCGCCGAGTTTTTTGATGATCCCGTAAACGGAGGTCAGGTTGAGACCGGAAATTCTCTCTCCGGTCTTAGTGGTAACGTAGGGATCAAAGATCTTGTCCGCCATCTCCGGAGCTATTTTGGGCCCGCTGTCGCTGACCTGTAACTCTAGATATTCTCCATCTTTCAGGTCTGGATATCGATGCGCGGAAGTGTCAGCAAGATTCCGGTTGTTCAATTTGATCTCAAGTTTACCTTCCCGGTTCTGCATAGCCTTGATGGCATTGTTGCAGAGATTTATTAAAATCTTATGTAGAGGGCCCGGGTCTGCGAGAATCATATCATTCGGGGCCTGGATTACTGTTTGTAACTCAATTGTCGCCGGCAGAGATGATGTGATCAGTTTGATTGTCTCTTTAATGATCGGGGTTGCTTTCAGAGGTTGCAGGTCATCTGTCTTGTGGCGACTGAAAGTGAGAATCTGGTTGGCCAGATCTTTCGCTCTCTGGCCGGCGGCCAAGGCTTTATTGAGTCCTTTAATTGCCGGGTGATCTTCTTCCAGTTCGAACATCATTACCAGCTCAAGATTGCCGATCAAGACAGTTAAAATATTGTTGAAGTCATGGGCAATGCCACCCGCCAGAGTGCCGATTGCTTCCATTTTCTGGGCCTGTTGGAGTTGGCGTTCCAGCAGCTTTTCTTTACTGACATCACGCTTTACAGCGATATAGTGGCTGATGTCGCCAGCGTTATCCAGCAGGGGCGAAATTGAGACCTCTTCTTCGTAGAGAGTGCCGTTTTTCTTTCTATTGCAAAAAAAACCACGCCAGTTCTTTTTTGCTGTCAGCGTGTGCCACATCTCTTGAAAAACTTCCGGTCTGGTTTCGCCGCTCTGGAGAATTCGCGGATTTTGTCCGGAAGCCTCTTCTTTTGTATAACCGGTGATTTCACTGAAAGCCGGATTTGTATAGATGATATTGGCCTTTTGGTCGGTAATGACTATGGTTTCTGAAGCATGGTCGATGGCGCTCTGTAAAATCTCGAGTTTCTGTAGGGAATCTCGTTGGCTGGTGACATCCTGAATTGTGCCGAGCATTCTCGATGGGGTGCCATCAGCCGGGTTGCGAATTACATCGGCCTGAGAGTGCAGAATCCTCTCTTTACCGTTATCGGCCCGGGTTATGCGGAAATCTATGGCATAGAGTTTGTGGTGCCATAATGATTTTTTGATGGCACTGCTGACGAGTTTACGGTCGTGTATGTTAAGAACTGTGTTGAACGTATCATAGTTATTCTGGTTTTCCGGGCCCGGCTCCAGGCCGAAAATGGAGTAGGTCTCTTTCGTCCAGGTGAGGTGCTGGGTTTTGAGATCCAATTCCCAGCTGCCTAAACGGGCGATGCGCTGGGTTTCATCAAGAAGTGTCTGATAATAGAAGCTGTGTTCCTCGGCCTTGATTGTCCTTGCCAGCAGCTCATCATAGGTCGGTTTGTTGGTCTCATTTTCACAACATTGATTATCAGTTTTTTTCATCATAATGGTAACCCGTATTGATTTTGACCCAAGAGGGTAATTGCATCATCGTTTATCAACTGCATGAAGCTCTGGTCAACGAGGTTGCATTTAAAACCGCGGCAGACCCGGGGGCGATAATGGTAGATTTTGCAGGTGTATTTACCATTGTTTTTTTGGAGAAAAATACACCCCTTGTTGTCGGGGTGGATCATATATACTTTGCCGGCGGCTTGTGCTTCTTTAGTAGCTTCAGCTAAAGTTTTTCCACGTAAATCACTTATGTGGAGATCTACGCCAACGTAGCCGCCCATTTTTTTAATGAAGTCAACTTCATCAGGATGCAGGAGGATACGCCGGTATTTTTTACAGCAGGCACCACACTGAGTACATTCATGAAAGATAGTGTCGAGACTATTTTTGTCCAATCTGTAAGCTGTCATTTTGATACGTCCGTAAAAAGTTCTTAGCTGGAAAAGGAAAATTGTAGGTCTTAAATACTCCAGAATTCGCGTAAAGGGTGTTGCGCCAGTAGTTTTTCCGCTCGTTTAACCGGGAAAATTCCGGTTTGCGGAATCTCTTTGGTTATCAGGCTGTTAAAAGTTTCCAGGATTGAGGCTTCAAGTGAAACTGGATTATAACCGCCTTCGAGAATAAAAAGTAACTTATTATCACAGACTTCCCGGGCTGCCTGCCGCAACATGGCGGTTGCCACACCGAACCACTTGGTTGAGAGCAGGGTGGAGCTGATTGACTCATCAATATGGCCATCGTAGCCAGCGGATACCAGAATGACTTGCGGTTGGTATTGCTCGACCAGGTTCTGGAGCAGGCGTCCCAGCAGATAGGTGTATTCAGGGTCGCCAAATTGGGAAAACACGGGGACATTAATTGTATAGCCCCGTCCGTCTTCTTCGCCGGTTTCGCTCTCTTTGCCGGTAAAAGGGAAAAGTGAGCTCTGGTGTAGTGAGAGAAACATTACCTGGTCGGAATCGTAGAAAGCCTCCTGGGTGCCATTGCCATGATGAATGTCGAAATCGACAATTAGAATGCGCCGAAGTTTATAGGTGTCGAGCAGGTACTTTGCTGTCAGGGCAACGTTGTTAAAGACACAGAAACCCATTCCCCGTCCGGGCTCGGCGTGGTGTCCGGGTGGGCGTATCAGAGCGAAACCATAATTTATCTCCTCAGCCATGATCTTGTCGGCCAGTTCCAGACAACCCCCGACCGCTAATTCTGCGGTCGGTAGAGTTTCCTCCATCAAGTAGGTATCGCGATCATAGGAGAATGGATCTGTTCTCAGAGCATGCCCCCGCAGCTGGTTAACATAAAAAGAGGAGTGCAAGCTCTCAATCTCATCTGTAACTGCCATTCGCGGAGGAACCTTTATAAATAGATTCTGATATTCGGTGCTGTCTAAAGTCCGGTATAGATTTCGGAGTCGTTCCGGGTTTTCAAGGGAAGATTCGCTGATTCGGTGATGAAAGTAGCGATTATCGAATACTAGGCCAGGTTTTTTATTCATAATGATAATGGTATATTGGTTCCCGGGCGAATTGCTCAGCGGTCAGGCGGTACAAATGACCCGTTCGTTGTACCTGCCGGTCTTCGTATGCGAGAGAAATCGTCTGTTCGAAGCCGAGTTTTTCTAAACATCGCTGCTGGGCGATATTGTTGATGTCAGTATACATCTCAATATTTTGAAACTGTTTATGGTTAAAAAGTTGCATAATTAAAAATTTTTGTAACTCGGTGCCATATCCTTTATTGCGTTCATCCGGTAACGCAATTTTTAGAGATATTGTAGCGGTCTCCTTTTTACTTGGAGATTGCCAATAATGGGCGGTACCGATCGGTTTATCAGATTCGCGTATTGCAACCAGAAACAGCTTTTCCTGACTGTTCCATAATGCTCCGGAAGTTAGTTGGTGGCCTAACTGTTTTAACTCAAGATTCTCCGGAGTCAGACAGTTGCCATAAGCTATAAGGCTCGTACTCCAGTTTACGATTAGATCAAGATCTTCTGATTCAATTTTGCGGAGCTGCAGTCTCCTGGTAAAAATCCGGTTGCCGTAAATATCCATTTGTAATCAGTTTCCCTGCCGGTTCATATCAGAATCCACCGATGATATATGTCGGCAGATTCTGATATGATCTTTAAAGATACCCTTTATTTGTGTTGAGAGCTGTTAAATGCTTTTTACATACCCTTGATGGCTTCTTCCAGCGACTTGCTTGAATCGGCAAGCTGTTGCAGGGCGGTAACCGTGCCGGAGATGGAAGTGTTAACCAGTTGGGTTGAATCCTTATTCTCCTGCGATGATTCGACGACGCTGGCCAGTTGCTGTTTGACCTCCTGCCCGTCATTGGCGAGTTCATTCGATCTGGTGTTAAGTTCATCAACCGAGTCAGAAATTGTAATGATGCCGGTAGATATTTTTTCCATAGCATCCAGAGCCGTGTTGATAACCTCGCTGCCTTCATTAAGTTTCGACATTCCATCTTTCATCGAGACTATGGTCTCTCTCGATTCATCTTCCACTTTCTTGACGATATTAGCGATATCAATCGCCGATTTCGAGCTCTTCTCCGCGAGCTTGCGAATTTCATCGCCGACTACGGCAAATCCCCGCCCGGCTTCTCCGGCCCTGGCGGCTTCGATGGCGGCATTAAAAGCTAAAAGATTTGTTTGTGAGGCGATCTCTTTGATGATGTCAACGAAACTGCCGATTTTTTCCATCTGTTCGACGAGATTGACTACCATCTCATTGCTGCTGCGCATCGATTCGTTGATGTCCTGCATCTTCTTGCCAGCGTCAGCCCCGGCGGCCTTGCCGGATTCCGCTTCACTGGCGACGTTACTGCTGATTTTGCTCGAATCCTGACACATCTCAAGCATCAGGTTGGCGGATTTAAACATAGCTTCAACTTTATCGGAGGACTCTGCCAGCAGGAAAACCTCGCGATCAATAATCTTGGTCATCTCCTGCATGTTGCTGTCGGCATCTCCCATCTGCTGCAGGGATGAATTGACCAGTTGTAAAACCTCTTCGCTGGCGCCGTTTATGAGTCGTTCCACTTCAGCTTCTGCGGTCATGTCAACGATATATTCCAAGCCGCCTTTAACATTGCCTTTAGCATCTTTAATTGAGATGCTGGTTACCTTGACCGGTATATCTTTTCCTTTGATATGGGCCACTGTTTGTTCGTCGATGACTGAATTGGTACGCATCGCCCGGAGGGTACCACACTGCTCCGTCTGGCAACGATCTGTGCCGAACAGGTCGTAGCATTTTTTGCCCATGGCCTCTTCCACCGTCATTCCGACCAGAGCCGCACCGGCGTGATTAATGTAGGTGATGTTATGATCTGTATCGACAGCATGGATCGGGTTGGGGATGGCGTTTAGATTCTCAATCTTCTCATTGGCTTCCTGTTTCTGTTTCGCCTCTTCAGTTATATCGAGAATATATTCCAG
>JAOZKP010000341.1 GCA_029935295.1 bacterium
CTCAGAAAAGGGCCTGTGCCCCTCGGCGTAGATGCAAACGGTAAAGTCGGCATTTTTGACAAGCTAATGGATTCGCATGCGCTCTTTCTCACAGCGAATACTTCAACCCTGTATATCTTCCCCTATATCAATACGAAAGAGGCCGGAGGTGCCCTGGTTGTGGATGTGCCGCCGGGAATGCTGGGTGCATTTAATGATGCCTGGTTCCGTTATGCCGGGGATGTCGGCATGGCCGGCCCGGATCGGGGAAAAGGTGGTAAATATCTGGTATTGTCTCCTGACTATAAAGGAGATATTCCGGCAGGATACCATGTCGTCAAATCAAAGACCTATGCACTCTGGTTATTTATGAGAGGCAACGTTTCGAAAGGGGTTGATGTCGCAGTCAAGAATGTAAAAGATCATCTCAATATCTACCCACTTGCACAAAAAGACAATCCGAAACCTTGTGAATATGTCAGCTTGTCCGGGAAATCATTCAACACCATACATCCGAACGATTTTGAATTTTATGTACATCTCAACCATCTTATTCAGGAAGAGTCCGATCAGATGATTGATGCTGAGACTAAAGGACTTTTTGCTTCCATCGGCATAGAAAAAGGCAAGGAATTTGCCCCTGATGCGCGTATGAAAAAAATACTGACCGATGCGGTCGCCATTGCTAATGCTGCAGCCCGGGCAAATAATTACTATCCGAGAAGAGAGATGAAGATGGTCTACTTCTACAAAGATAAACCAACCGAATGGGTAATGGCTTATCCGGATAAAAATGTTTTTTACAACTACAATGGCGCCTTTAATACTGATGCAAGAGCTTTCTTCCACTATACATACACAGCCGTAACCCCCGCAATGGCGACACCGCATGAGGGAAAAGGTTCTGATTACTGTATCGCTTTTAAAGACTCCAAACATGAAGTATTTGATGGTTCCAAAACCTATAAAATTCATATCCCGCCCAAGGTTCCAGTAAATGATTTCTGGGCATTAACCATTTATGATACCCAGACACGTTCCATGCTGCAGACCAATCAGCCATTCCCGACAGTCGGGAGTCAGGATAAAGGATTTAAGCAAAACAAAGACGGTTCTTATGATGTTTACTTTTCCCCTGAAGCACCTGAAGGTTTTGAACACAACTGGCTGCAGACCATTCCCGGCAAAAGCTGGTTTGTTATCTTAAGGATGTATGGCCCGCTTAAGCCATTTATTGACAAATCGTGGAGAGCCGGTGAGATAGAGGAAATTAAATAAAAATCAAATAAATGGAGATAAGAAAAAGATGAAATCTAAGTTTAAGTACATTGTTGGGGGTTGCATTCTGCTGATACTTGCCGGCTCACTCTCTCTGGCAGAGGCTGCAGGTCCGGAAACCAGTTCTGCCGCAGCCGGGAAAAAGCAGCCAACCCAGGCTGAGATTGCTGAAGCAATCAATAATCCTCTTTCATCGCTGTGGCTACTTTTTACGCAAAACGATACCAAGTGGTACGATGGCGATCTGCTTGACAAGCTCCATGAGAATAGAAAGGTGATGAATACGACCCTGATTCAGCCGGTCATGCCCATGCAGATAACCGAAGACTGGAAAATGATTTTCCGGCCAGTTATCCCGATTAACAGTTTTGATACCCTGGCCGGACTGGATGTCGATCCGCCTAACGGTGGCGGCAATCCCACCTTTGATGCGGACTTCGACCGTAAGACCGGCCTGGGCGACATCATCCTGTGGACGGCGTTCTCCAATGCCTATACCCCGCCAAATATTTTTGGTTTCGGTCCCACCGTTATGATGGATACGGCAACTGATGAAAAACTGGGTACCGGCAAATGGAGCGCCGGCCCCATGGCTCTGGCCTTCCATGTTGGCGATGAATGGATTTTCGGGGTCGTGGCACAGCAATGGTGGTCGTTTGCCGGAGATAATGACCGTAAAGATGTAAATTTAATGGATATTCAGTATGTCCTGCGTTACCGGGTCTCCCCCGAAACCAATATCGGATTCGGACCCAATATCCAGGCGAATTGGGATGCGGACAGTGACAACCGGTGGACGGTGCCGATAGGTATTGGTGGAGATACTTTAGTAAAATTCGGTCCCCTGCCGGTAAAGATCGGTTTTGAAGCATATTACAACGTTATCAGACCGGATGATTTCGGACCGGAATGGCAGGTCCGCCTTATGTTCGTTCCGGTTATTGGAGCTCCGAAATGGTCACAGAAACCGTGGTTTTAGGCGGAATGACTTCGACGTCATAGAATATTATGGAAACCCAGTAAAATTGAGTTAGTAAAATAAAAAGGAGAACAACGCATGAGAATAAAATTAATAGCAAGCACACTGCTAATAAGCACGCTGCTTATAATGGGCAGTTTATGCAGTGTAAGCGCTCAGACAAACAAGTCAAATGTGCCAAAAATGAAAATGACAACCGACATTCCCAAAGGAATTCTGACTCCTAATCATATAAGTTCCCGAATCGGTGAGTTAAATATGGAGGATGGAGTTCCTACCGTTAAAACATCAGATCTCATTTACGATAATCTTGATTTCCAACACGGAGTGACTTCTTTTCTGAGCGGTATCCAGGTTGCTTCGATGGAAGCTATGAGAAAAGGTCTCTTGACTTTTGGCCCTGCCAACAAAACTGTTATTCTATTTGAAGATCTTATGGACTCAAAAGCTCTCTGGCTTACACCCAACACCACAAGTGTTTATATGATGATGTGGTTACAACTTGATGATGAACCTTATGTCTTAGAAACTCCAGCGGATGTATTGGGTATTATTGATGACCACTGGTTTAAGTATGTTGCCGACTTTGGAAGACTGGGAGATGACAAAAATAAGGGCGGTAAATTCCTGATCGTTCCTCCGGGATATGAAGGAGAAATTCCTGAAGGATACATTGTAAAACACACCAATACTAATGGTAACTGGGTTATCTGGAGAGGGTTCCAAAAAGACGGCAGTCCTAAACCGGCCGTTGATCTGACCAAGAAAGTGTTTAAAAGTTATCCGCTTTCTCAAAAGGACAATCCGCCGGCCTTGAATTTTGTAAATGCTTCGGGTGTAC
>JAOZKP010000342.1 GCA_029935295.1 bacterium
CTGGTCCCGGCCTTGCCGAGATTTGTGAAACTGTTGGTATCCCGCCAGTCTTAAGCCTGGGTTCTTGTGTTGATAACAGTCGTATCCTGATTGCCGCTGCCGCAGTTGTAGCGGAAGGTGGTTTGGGTGATAAAATCTCTGATCTGCCGGCCGCCGGCTCTGCTCCTGAATGGATGAGTGAGAAAGCGATCTCAATTGGTCAGTATTTTGTTTCCTCTGGTGTTTATACTGTATTTGGTGCCGCATTCCCAGCTACTGAGGGTTCAAAATTCAAAGAGCATCTCTTTAAGGGTCTTGAAGAAGAAGTTGGTGGTATGTGGGATTTCGCGATTGATCCCTATGAGCATGCTGCCAAGATGATTGCTCACATTGATAAAAAACGTGAAGCCTTAGGCATCAACGTTAAGCAGGAACGTAAACTTTTCGATATGGCTGACCGGCGTGAACTGTAGGTCTTCTATTTAGATTGTTTGCTTGTAAGTGATTGCATAAAAACCCCGGCTCGGTTAGAGTCGGGGTTTTTTTATGCTTGACAATATGTTGCGGAGTTTCTACAAGGCCCTATCATTTTTGTACTGGTGGTGTTATTACTCACTGGCTGCCAGAAGATTCAATAAGTTTATATAAATCGAAATTTTATTAAGAAAGAGGATTTTATGCGTTTTTCCAAGATGCACCTGCCGACCTTGAAAGAGGTTCCGGCTGAGGCTGAGGTTGTCAGTCATCGTTTGATGTTGCGGGCGGGGATGATCCGCCGTCTGGCAGCCGGAATTTATTCCTACCTGCCGTTTGGCCTGATGGCATTGCGCAACGTTGAAGGTATTGTACGTCATGAGATGAACCGGGCCGGGGCGCAAGAGGTTCTGCTGCCGGCGGTCCAGCCAGCTGAACTTTGGCAGGAGAGCGAGCGCTGGGATTTTTACGGCAAAGAGCTGTTGCGGTTTAAAGATCGGCATCAGCGTAATTTCTGTTTCGGGCCGACCCATGAAGAGGTGATAACTGACCTGATTAGACATGAAATTCGTTCTTACCGCCAACTGCCGCTCAATCTTTATCAGGTTCAGACTAAATTCCGGGATGAGATCAGACCCCGGTTCGGGCTTATGCGTGGGCGTGAATTTATCATGAAAGATGGTTACAGTTTTGACGTTGATGATGCCGCCTCAACTTTAAGCTATCAAAATATGCGTGAGGCTTATACTCGAATCTTTACTCGTTGCGGGCTTAATTTTCGTGCAGTTGAGGCTGATTCCGGGGCCATTGGCGGGAATTTTTCGCACGAGTTTGTCGTGCTGGCTGATTCCGGCGAAGATGCGATTGCCAGTTGTACGAAGTGTGACTACGCTGCCAATGTCGAAAAAGCGCAGAGCCGATTTGTTGGAGATGAAACCACATCGTCTGCGGTCAGTACCGATTCGCCGGAAGCTGTGGCAACGCCAAATTGTGAATCTATTGATGATGTTGCCGCATTCTTCAAGGTTGATCCCGCCGCGATAATCAAAAGTATGATTTTTGAAAGTGATCTAGGTTTCTGTATGGTGGTAGTTCCGGGTGATCGCGAGGTCAATGAGCTTAAAGTTAAAGCAGCATTGGGCGCAAACTGGCTTGAGGTGCCGCCGCCGGCGCGAATTGCTGATGAACTCGATCTCCCAGTTGGTTATCTGGGGCCGATTGGAGTTGAAATTCCAGTATTGGTTGACCGTCAGGTTCCGTATATGGGAGAGATGATCTGCGGGGCTAATCGTCACGGTTATCATCTGCGCGGGGCCTGCTGGGGGCGTGATTTTAAGAGTGATCGGGTTGTTGATCTGGTACAGGTTCACGCGGGCGAATTCTGTCCCCGCTGTGATGGCTCTCTGCAGATTGATCGCGGGATTGAGGTCGGTCATATTTTCAAGCTCGGAACCAAGTACAGTGAAAAACTCAAGGCCACGTTCCTGGATCAGGATGGAAAAGAGAAAGCGATGGTTATGGGTTGCTATGGCATCGGTGTCGGGCGCACGGTCGCCGCGGCGATTGAGCAGAACCATGATGAGAACGGAATCACTTTTCCCTACGCTATTGCTCCGTTCAAGGTGGCTCTCCTTAATCTTGATCTGAAGTCTGAGGATGTAACTTTATTTTGTGAAAAGCTCTACCAGGAGTTCTTAAATCGTGGGATTTCAGTCCTTTACGATGATCGTAATGAACGGCCCGGAGTCAAATTCAAGGACGCCGATCTTCTCGGGATGCCGGTTCGTGTAACCTTGGGCCGTAAAGGTTTCAAACGCGGCATTATTGAGGTGAAACTGCGGCAGGCGGATGCTGAGGTGCAGGAATTTCCGTTGGATAATCTTGAGCCTTTATGGTCTCTGTTTACTGAGTTGCAAGCGAATGATTCGCGTATCACACTTAAATAAGAGTTACAATCGCCCTGACATGATCTTAAAAGATGTTTCTTTTAAAGTTGAAAAGGGCGAATTTGTCTATCTTTCCGGTCCCAGCGGGGCCGGTAAGACGACCCTTTTTCGGTTGCTTTTTGCTGATATAAAACCGGAAGGTGGCCAGATTGTGATTGATGGTCTCGATCTTGTTCGGGCCGGTTCGGATCGTTTGGCGCAATTGCGGCGGCAGATGGGGATAGTTTTTCAGGACTATAAATTAATTCCCAATTACACGGTTTTTGATAATGTCGCGTTGGCTTTGGAAGTGTCCGGTGCACCTCGGCAGCAGATCCAGAAAAAAGTCTGGCAGGTACTTAAAGTGGTGGGCATCGAGCGCCAGATTGATCGTCTGCCGGTACAGCTCTCCGGCGGTGAACAGCAGCGGGTGGCAATCGCCAGGGCGCTGGTTAATGATCCTAAGCTTATTCTGGCGGATGAGCCGACCGGTAATCTTGATTATGAGATTGCCGAAGAAATTATGCGCATTTTACATTATATTAATTCCCAGGGGACAACCATAGTTATGGTTACTCATAATCGTTCACTGCTGCAGAGGTTCAAACGCAAGGTTTTTTACCTTGATCATGGAGCTTTGCAGGCCTATGTCTGGCCCGATTAGTACCTCACAGGTTATTTTCTGCACAAAAAA
>JAOZKP010000343.1 GCA_029935295.1 bacterium
AAGGAGGAAAGTATATAAAATGGAAGTTCGACATGGGAAAAATTCCTTAACTCGTCTTATTGCCGGGATAGTGCTAGTATTCGCTGCCATCTTAACTCTTACACAGAGTAGTTATTGGGCATTCCTAACCTTGATTGTTGGCGTAACTCATATGACATCATCCATCTTTGGGTTTTGTCCATTAGAGTTATTTCTGCATCATATTTTACGGTTGCCGGTTCGAGGTCAGGATTGACAGTCATGAACTTGGATTTTATTGATTCGGGGGAGACAAGACCGGCATTTAGAATGATGCATATGACGCCAGAGGGTTTGTACTTAAAGGGAAAACAAAAAACTGGCGTTCATATTAAAGAAAACCCGCTCATTTTTGAAAACTTTACAAAAATGAGCGGGTCATGTGAACAATTATTTCAAGTATCCTAAAAGTGTCTATGCTGCAAGATTTATATTTATAATCACCGGAGCAGTTGTCGTTTGTTAATCGTTGAACTTTCTTGCAATTTAAATAAAGACAAGGGGCTCTATCGAAAAAGCCCCTTGTCTTCATCATGCATGTTTGCTTAAAGTTTTAATTTTCTCTTCCGGCTGCGGATACAGAGTCCGATCAGGCCTACACCAAAAAATAGTAATGTGCAAGGTTCAGGAACATTAATCGTCATATCGAGATTGTCAAAGACGTCAAATGGCGTATTTAAAGTATTGGGCGATATAAGGCTTCCAGACCCACTAAGATCAGCAAATCCGCCAAAAACCGTCTGTACGTCACCAAATTCTAATGAAGTTACATTATCAATGATATTGAGACCATAATTGAACAGCCCTGAATTGGAAGCACCAGCTGCTGTGAAGTTTCCGACATCATCACTAAATGCGTATGCGCTCCAACCTTCTCCTGTAAATCCGCCAAAACCGAAAGACCACATATAGTCACCATCAGTTGCGGTACCAATTAGCTCTTCCGTGGTATCCAGATCACCGTCATCAATGCGACTGTAATTTTGCCCCGAATCCTGAAAAATCGAAACCATCGCTCCTGCTAAATCACCCGCGTCATAACCCAACATTCCTTCCACTTCCGCAGCAAAGCCTGCGTAAGGAGCAAATACGAATGTGAAGCCCGCTGCTCCTAGATCTTGCTTGGCTACAACTTCAATATCAAAAAAACCAGTCAGTTCATTATAAGTGGTGCCGCTACCAATAGTTACCGAGCCTATTGCATCTGATTCAAACGTTCCGATACTGAACATGCCGCGCAGCCTATCACCCACATCTAAAGTTGTATCAGTAGCTGTGCCTCCATTGATGAGATACTCGGCACTGTTATCAGACAGCAGTGTCGGCACACCAGTCTGCAACAGGCCATTAATTGGTGTAGCTAATGCGGTGGATGCCATCAGCAGTATTGTTATGGCTACTGATAATTTAATAATTCTTTTCATGACTTTTCTCCCCTTAGTGTTTGTTGTTTATTTTAATCAATCACTGATTTTCAGCCAATTCAATTATTCCTGAGAAAGTAATATGCAAATACTTTGCCACTATAAAAAATATAAAGAAAACAAATACTTATAAATCTCATATCCACTTGGATACATAACTGTAAAATCTATCGACACATGGTATGGATGTAGAAAAGTGGTTTAAGAAATAAAATACATTTACACTTTTTAATAACTTTTGTATAGAAACATGGATTAGCGGTTCAGGTTTTTTATTTTGAGAAATGAGGTGATTTCATGTTTACAACAGAGAGAGTGCTTGAAACTGAATCGATGGAGACTGTTGAAGAAGTCTATGCTTATGATAAACTTACCCTCAAATATCTTACAATCCTTCATAATGGGTTTGTGGAAACTGCCTTGAATAAGGGGTCTGTGACCGGTAAATTTCTTGAAGTGGGTTCCGGAAGCGGCAGGATCTCTATCGGAGTTGCAAAATTAAATAAACAAGCGGAATTGTACGGTATTGACCTTTCGGAGAACATGATTACAGTTGCCAAAGATAATGCCGAACAAGAGGGTGTTGCCGACCGGATAGAGTTCAGTTATGGTTCTGCGACTGAACTGCCCTTCGACGATAATTCATTTGATACGGTTTTATGTCACAATATGTTGCATCATATACCGGAAATTCCTTTAGCCCTAATGGAAATGAAAAGGGTTGTCAAAGATGACGGTGCAATTTTAATCCGGGACTTGATCCGCCAACCGACATTTGTCAGGCTTTGTCATGTCCATCTTTTGGGGCTAACTTATAATAAGCTGATGAAAAAGGAGTACGGTGATTCAATCAAGGCAGCTCTCTCGGTTATGGAATGGCAGGAACTTTTTCAAAAAGCGGATATCCATGGAGCTAAAATCACAAAACATTTTATTACTCATCAAGGGATTGAAAGGGAATCTGCAAACAAACGAGACGATTATATAAAAGTACCTACCCCGTTTTATGTGGTGCCATTTAAGAATATGTATGTTTCGAGTTCTTAACTTTATGCTTCTTCGATCTCTGCTCTTTTCACCTGCCAATTTTTGATCCTGTTTGGGTGACAGGGTCTTGCCGCCCCTTTAATCCTTCATGATAGAAACAGAGTATTGCCGGTAGAATAATTAGGTCACCAATAACTGCTGTCACCATTATAATGGCACATAGGGCGCCAAAATTGGCAGTTGGTATAAACCGGCTGGTTACCATGGCTCCGAAGCCGATGCATAATATCAGCGAGGAGAGTATTATAGCTCTTCCTTTTTCATTAATTGCATGATCAACCGCGTGAGAGATGTCAAATCCGAGTTGCCTCTTGTCTCTATACTCAGTTAAAAAATGGATTGTATCATCAACGGCAATACCAATGGCAACGGCCGCAATCAACGCTGTTGCTGTATTAAGAGGAATGGCGAAGGCCCCCATTATCCCGAAATTGATAAGGATAGGGAAAAGGTTTGGAATAAGGCTCAAAAAACCCAGCCTAAGTGATTTAAGAAGTATGAAAAGAATTAATGCAATAACCGATGCTGCGATACCAAGACTTTGTATCTGGCCTTTGACCAAAG
>JAOZKP010000344.1:0-1840 GCA_029935295.1 bacterium
TTGCCCGATCAATCAAGGCATTAATGCCATCTTGGTTATTATCTGACATTTCCACCCGTAACCCTCAACGCATCAAACCGGGCAGAAATAGCGAAATTTGAGGGAGCGCAATCAAAAGAATGGTGCCGACAATCAAAGCGACAAGAAAAGGAATTACCCCTTTAAAAATAGTGCCCAGCGGGATTTCCGGCGCCACCCCTTTGACGACATAAACATTAATACCGACCGGAGGTGAGATTACCCCCATTTGTGTAACCAGAACAATTATAACCCCAAACCAGATCGGATCGTAGTTTAGAGCCAGAATAACTGGATAAAAAATTGGCACGGTTAAGAGAATCAAAGCCAGGGCATCAATAAAACAGCCGCCCAGCAGATAGACGGCAATAATCACCATCATGACGACAAAACGGGGCAGAGGAAGAGTGCCCACCCAACTCGCCAGATCAAATGGGATGCGGGTGACTGCGAGAAAATGACCGAAGATTACGGCCCCGGTAACGATCATCATAACCATACAGGCCGTACGAGTGCTCTCAAAAAGTGAGAGCTTTAACTTGGCAACGCTTAGATTACCGCCAATAACAGCAATAATAATACTGCAGAAGGCACCGATTGCACCAGCTTCAGTCGGGGTAAACAGGCCCGCAAAGAGCCCGCCCATAACTAAAATAAAGAGCAGTAGAGTCTCGCCGGTTCCTTTAAGAGATTGAATTCTGCCTTGCCAGCTGGTTTTGGGCCCGGGCGGGCCCAAAGCTGGATTACGACGACAAGAGAGAGTGATTGCCAGACAAAACAGTGACGCAATCAATAGCCCAGGCAAAATACC
The DNA here is from genome assembly GCA_029935295.1 of bacterium. Lineage (GTDB taxonomy): Bacteria > Desulfobacterota > Anaeroferrophillalia > Anaeroferrophillales > Tharpellaceae > Tharpella. The sequence goes on from JAOZKP010000344.1 coordinate 830, forward strand.
GGCCATAAATAGCTTACCTATCGATTGTTCGGTCATTATGCCATAAACGATAAATACGACACTGGGAGGAATCAACATTCCGAGACTACCACCGGAAGCCACCGCACCGGTTGCCAACTCCATTGAGTAGTTGTAGCGTTTCATCTCCGGCAAAGCAACGGTTGCCATCGTTGCGGCCGTTGCCGGAGATGATCCGCAAATTGCTCCAAATGCAGTACAAGCACCAACGGTTGCCATCGCCAGGCCTCCCGGACGATGCCCGATAAATGCATAGGCCGTATCGTATAGCCGACGGCTGATACCGGCGTGAAATGAGACCTGCCCCATAAATATAAAAAGTGGGATAACCGTTAAACCGTAGGAGCTTAAAGTAGAAAAAACATCGCGGGCCAACAACGACATTGCAGCATCGAGGTTGACCAATTTCACAAAACCTGCAAACCCGACAATGGCCATAGCAAAGCCGACCGGAATCCGGGCAAACAGAAGCAGGATTAAAATTGCAAGACCAATCAGGCCGATGACACAGGGACTCATATTGAAGATACCTTTGGCACAGTTACAAGCTCAAGAAAAAGCACAATGCAAACCAGCAATGACGCGACAGATATAGCATAAACTACGGGATAAAAAGGCATTTCCAGGCTTAAGGTAACTTCTCCACTTGACCTGAGAATATTGGCGTAGACAAAAGTTTGCCAGGCAATCAAAGAGAACAGGGCCAGGCCGAGCAAGTTGGCAATAACCCCACACAATTTCTGTGCGGCTGCGGGTAATTTTTCAACCATAAAATCAACTGCGACATGACCCTTGCTCAAAGTTGTTGCTGGCAGAGCAAAAGCGATGGTGAGCGCTCCGAAAAGGCCAACCAGCTCGTAAGTACCAAGAATCGGGTGCTTAAAAAAGCGCAACAAGACATCCGCACTTGTCAGTAACATCATCGCAACCACACTTGCGGCGGCCAGATAATTCATTATCTCGATCAATAGTCTGGTAATTTTAATCACGCTC
>JAOZKP010000344.1:1850-3046 GCA_029935295.1 bacterium
CACGCTCTTCAGGCTCCTTGAAGCTTACTATTTCCAACCCTAACTCATCTATTTTTATTTCAACATCTCTTTAATTCGGGCGATGACTTTGTCTCCAGGCAAACCCTTACTCGTAGTTTTTTTAATATAGTCATCCATTATAGGCTTAACTTGAGCTTGCCATTTTGCACTTTCAGCTTCTGACAAAGTATTTATTTTATTGCCTTTTTTTAATGTAAAAGCCCGCCCTGCGGCATCGGCATCGTCCCAAGCCTGACCCTGAACGGCAATCCACTCACGACTTACATCGTCAAATATCTTCTGCAAATTTTCAGGTAGAGCCTGCCATTTTCTTTTGTTCATAACCACAAACATTGATGTTGTATATCCAAGACCCGGGAGCTCAGTACTGTACTTAATCACTTCTCCCTGTTTCCAGCCTTTGAGAACTTCCATTGGGCCGATGGTACCATCTACTGTGCCCTTTTGCAGAGCTTCATAAGTATCGCCTTGAGGCATAGCGACTGGTAGAGCACCCAGCGTTTTGATAATTTTTGCACTGAGTCCGGTCGAACGAATCTTCATCCCCTTAAGATCTGAAAGTTGCAGCACCGCAACTTTTTTAGTATGCAACACGCCCGGGCCATGAGCATGAACATAGAGCACTTTAGTGTCCTGAACTTCCTTGGGATTGAACTCTTTGGTGATTGCCGTAGCAATTTTAGTCGCCGTTTTCCCATCCGGATAGCCGAGGGGAAGATCAAGCCCTTCCAGCAACGGAAATCTACCTCTGGTATAGGCAAAACAGGACATACCGATATCTGAGATACCATTAACTACCCCATCATAGACTTGCGGGGCCTTGGTTAAGGTTCCACCGGGATAGACTGTAATTTCAACTTGGCCGTTACTGCGTTTTTCGATCTCCCGGGCCCAGGCCACCCCAGCTTTACACTGAGCATGGGTTGGAGGGAAAAAGATACTATATGAGAGACGAATTTTTTTCTCTTTGGCAATGCCGTTAACTGGCAGTAAAAAAATAGCTACAACTGCCAATATGATCAAGCAACAAAAACGGATACCTGCTTTTTGACTCATAATGCACCTCACATGTTTAAAAAAATGGTTGATGTTTATGCAGCTTTCACGCTGAAAGTTACATGTTTAAGTGTATGCGTATAGTTTGTTCGCAAACTATACGCATACACTTAAACACA
>JAOZKP010000100.1 GCA_029935295.1 bacterium
TATTTGGGGTCAGGCTTGACTTTTGGGTATTTGCTTTACGGGCTCGGTGTTTCTCCATAATAGATTTGATAGAGTGCGGTCAGGGTGTCGGTTTCATTGTCAGTTTTTAGTTGTTGCTGGAGTTCTTTATTATCGAGTTGCAGGAAAGGGTTGGTGCGTAATTCGAGTTTCAGGGTAGTCGGCACGAGAAAACTGTTTTCTGCCGCCGCAATTTGGCTTGTTTTTAAGCGGTTATTGACGTTTTGATTGTCGGGGTCAGCCTGGTGGGCGTACTCTAGGTTTTCAACTGTGTATTCGTGGCCGCAGTAGATTTTGGTTGTTTCCGGCAGGGTTTTCAGGCGCTGCAGGTTATTGAGCATCTCTGAGGTTGTGCCCTCAAAGAATTTGCCGCAGCCGGCGTTAAAGAGAGTATCGCCGGTGAAGAGGGCATTTTCAATCTGAAAGGCAACATGGCCGCGGGTATGGCAGGGGAGATGCATTATTGTAATGGGTCGGGTGCCGAAATAGAGAGTATTATTTTCGCTGAGCTGCAGGTCGCAGGCAACCGGCAAATGGTGCGCATCTTCTTTATGAATGGCAATTTCAGCCTGCGGGTAGAGTTGTTTCAGCTCTTTGACGCCGCCGCTGTGATCGAAATGGTGATGGGTAAGGAGGATATTGGAGAGATTAAGATTTCTGTCATTTAAAGTATGAATTATCGGGCCGGCGCTGCCGGGATCTATTACCGCTGCATGCTGGTTGGTGTTATCAATCAGAAGATATGCATAGTTGTCTTTAAAAACTCTGAGCGGAAGAATTTCAATCGGCATTAGTTAAGTGCCTCCTTAAAAAGATTTTTGCTCTTTAATGTAGGAATGTCTCGTATAAGAAAACATTAAAAAAATGATTGCGGGTCAATATCCAAACGCCATTTAAGTGTCGCCGGGGTCGGCAGCAGTATGCGCCACTGGCGGATAAATCTGTGAAGTTCCGGGCGGTTTTGCGCTTTTAAAAGCAGGCTCCAGCGGTAGCGGTTCTGGATTTTAACGATGGCCGAGGGCACCGGCCCTAAAAGTGCGATCGGCGGCAGGCTGAAATCGGGTTCCGAGAGTTCAGAGTTATCACTGTTATCAGCATCGTTTAGGGGGGCAAAAGTGGGTTTTGGTTGATTTTGTCCTAAAATTTGTTGTCCCAGCATTTTGGCTTGGTTGAGAAAATTTCTGACCTGTTCCTGATCCGGCCCGCTGGCCCGGAGATTGGCAAGATAGGAGAAGGGCGGAAACAGAAGTTCGCCGCGATTCTGAATCTCCTGCTCATAGAATGCTTCATAGTCATGGGCGGTTGCCGTTAGAACACTGTAGTGGTCAGGCTGCAGGGTTTGCACAATGACTTCACCGGCGGTATCATCACGCCCGCGCCCGGCCCGGCCGGCGACTTGCGCCAGGAGCTGAAAGGTTCTTTCCGGCGCCGTAAATTCCGGCATTTCCAGTGAAAGATCGGCAAAAATGACGCCGACAAGATCGACTCCGGGGAAGTTGTGGCCTTTGGCGAGCATCTGCGTGCCGAGCAGCACCTGGGCCTGGCCGGAACGGAACTCTTCAATGATGCGGCCGAGTTCGCCTTTACGGCGGGTTGCATCGCGATCAAGTCGCAGCACTTTAATGTCCGGAAAGTGTTTGTGCAGTCCCTCCTCAAGTTTTTGAATGCCGATGCCTAACGGAAAAAAGCGCTGGCCGCCGCATTTGGGGCAGGTTGTCGGCAGAGGCTGCTGGCCGCCGCAGTAGTGGCAGACTAAAAGGTCAAGATTTTTATGAAAGGTCATATGCACCGAGCAGAGCCGGCAGTCGGGCATATAGCCGCAATTTAAGCAGTAGAGTGAACGCGAGAAGCCGCGTTTGTTTAAGAAAAGTATAACCTGGCGGTCTCTGGCAAAGACTGCCGCCATTCTTTCTAAAAGGCGCGGACTGAAACCGTCCCAGGCGAACATCTGTTTCTGCTCTTTGCCGAGATCAACGATCTCAACTTTAGGCATCGGTTTCTGATCGAGCCTTTCCGGCAATGAGAGAAGTCGGTAACGGCCGTTGCGGGCGCCGTAATAACTGATTAAAGATGGCGTGGCCGAGCCCATAACCACGCCGCATTTTTCCATCTGTCCGCGCAGCAGCGCCAGATCCCGGCCGTTGTAGGCAAAGCCGGTATCCTGTTTGTAAGAGGGTTCATGTTCCTCGTCAACAATTATAAGTCCGAGGTCAGCCAGCGGAGCGAATATTGCCGAACGCGCCCCGACCACAATCCGGGCTTTGCCGGCGGCAATCCGGCGCCACTGGTCGTAGCGTTCGCCGCCGCTTAAACCGCTGTGCAATATTGCAATCTGCGGCCCGAATTCATGGATCAAGCGATCCACCAGCTCAATTGTTAAAGCGATTTCCGGCACCAGGTAGATAGCTCCGGCACCCCGGTTTATAATCTCGGCGATCAGCTTGATGTAGATCTCGGTTTTGCCGCTGCCGGTGACCCCGTGCAGGAGATAGGGGGAGAATTCTGGTTGCACAAGTTCCGGCTGGATGTCGGTAAATATCTTTTCCTGGGCCGGAGTCAAAACGACTTTCTCTTTCAAGGCGGTCAGCGGGGCGTTATCATCGTTGGTTAATGAACGCAGTTTCGGGATCTTAGCAATTTTGAGCCAGCCTTTATCCTGCCAGCGTTTAATTAAGGCCGCAGCGCCGCTGAAGTTTCCGGTAAAACGGCGGCGGCTGAAGAAACCACCGGCTTCGATGAATTCAATCAGGCGTTGGCGTTTTTCCGGCGCAATCCGGGATTCAGCAAGCGCATTGATGATTTCACTTTTTTCGATAATCTCACAGATGAGTTCAAACTGTTCTGTTACCGGCGGCGGTAGCAGCCGGTCTTCGCTGTTTATCCAGCCGGTTTTTTGCCAGCGGGACAGGCGTGATTTTAGCCGTTGCAGGGGGATTGGTTCAGCAATTTGCGTAGCAATTTCCGGCAGAGTGAGAGAGCCGTCAGCGGCTCGCAGCAGGTTAAGCAACTCGGCAAGCAGCGGCGATTCCCGGCTTCCGGCCGGGGTCGCAATGTCTTCATTTAAGCTGATAACCCGAAGTTGACGAAACTGCAGGCCGCCGGGGAGCAGCGAGAATAGAGCTTCACCCAAAGGGGTTTGATAATAGTTGGCGGAACGCTGGTAGAATTTAAGTTGAGTTGTGTTGAAAAGAGGTTCGGCATCGACAACCGTAGTTAGTTTCTGCAGAATAATTTCCGGGCTTAAATCGGGCGGTTTTTTTTCAAGTGCGACAATGTAGCCATTCTGGGTGCGGTTGCGAAACGGCGCCAGAACCCGTTTGCCGATGGCCGCCCGATTTTGCAAATCTGGATTATCGATGAGATAGGTGAAAACGGTATCCAGCGGCAGATTAAAGACAACCTGAGCATAGAGAGGAGCGGCGGTTGCGGAGATTCCCGATGTTGGTGATGGAGAAGATGGCATGATCAGCGTTTAATCAGTTCGACGATGGTAATTGCGGCGCCGCCGTCAATGGTTTCGGGGTGGAAGAAATTACTGACGTAGGGTAGGGATTGCAAGGCTTCATGCAGCCCCTGGCGCAGGCGACCGGTGCCGTGGCCGTGAATCAGTTCAATCTGCTCCTGGCCGCCGACTACCGCCTGGTCGATAAATGGAATCATCAGATCAATGGCTTCCTCAACCCGTTTGCCGATCAGATTGAGCACCAGTGTTGACCCGGAAATGCCGCTGCCGCTATTTAGAGAAACTGAATTTTGCCGGTCGCCGGAATCGTCGATTCCGACAACATTGTGTATCTTGATTGTGGTTGTCGCCGAATTTCGGTTATTCTCTTTTGCATTCTGCGGCAGGTGGCGCTCAATTTTATTGGCGCTTAACTTTATCCGCAGATTGCCGTCAAGCAGCACCGTAAAACTTCGGCCGCCTTTCTCGCTGGCGATAACGGTTGCGGCTTTGCTCTGGCCGGAAACTATAACCCGATCATTGGGAATGATTTTGGTAAAATCTATCCGGGTCGGGGCCGATTTCGGCTGCGGCGTCAGTTGTGCGACTTCGGCTGCGGCTTCGTTGAAACTGCCGCGCAGTTTGCCGACTTTGATTTCCGGAAAATCTTTGCGCTCCGACAAGGTTGTTCCGGTGGTGATCTGTTCCGGAATTTGCTGCCGGGCCCGGTCGAGTTGTTCTTTACTTTTTTCAAGTTCAAGCAGCCGGCTTTTAAATTTCAGCCGCGCCTCTTTTACGATTTCAGCAATTTGTTCCCGGGCGCCGGTTTTAATCCGCTCTTTTTCATTTTCCAGTTCCGTGGTCAGCCGGGCGGCGCGTTCTTTTTCAATCCGGGCCTGCTGTTTTAATTTCAGGAGTTCGGACTCATGATTGGCGGTATTGGCAAGCCTCTTTTCGAGCCGGGAAGCCAGGGTGGTGGTGCGCACCTCACCCTCATCCTGGAGGTTGCGGGCACGTTCGATAAGCTCTGCCGAGAAACCGAGATTGCGGGCAATTACCAGGGCGTTGCTGAGGCCGGGCACGCCATATTGGAGATGGTAAAGCGGCCGGAAAGTTTTTGGGTCAAAGGCGACGGCGACGCTGCAGATGCCGTTCTCTTCATAAGCGTAGGCTTTGACATCGTTATAGTGGGTGGTTGCCATAAAGATGGTGCGGCGGTTTTTGAGCTCCATCAATATCGCCTGGGCCAGGGCGGCGCCCTCTTTCGGATCGGTGCCGACCCCGAGTTCATCCAGAAGCACCAGTGAACGGGCGTCGGCAACCTCTAAAATGGCTTTGACGGCGAGCAGGTGGCCGGAAAATGTGCTCAAAGATGCGGCCAGATTTTGTTCGTCACCGATGGTCGCCAGAACTTTAGTGAAGATCGGTACCCGGCTTTCTTTTGCCACCGGCAGAAGCAGGCCGCAGCGGGCCATCAGGGCGATCAGTCCGGTGGTTTTAAGGCTTACAGTTTTGCCGCCGGTATTGGCGCCGGAGATAATCAGGCCATAGCGGCCGGCCGGAAATTCAATATCGATAGCGACTACCGCCGCCGGATTTTCTGCCGCCGCCAGCAGCGGGTGCCGGGCATCTATCAAGTTGAAGCCGCTCGCCTCCCAGTTTTCGAGCAGGTGCGGGGCTGAGGCGTTAATTTTAATTGCAAAACGGGCTTTAGCCTGAAGTTTATCGAGGGCAAATACTTTCGTTAAAGTTGCATGGATTGCCGGAGTCGCCTCGCGCAGTCGGTCGGCAATCATTTTTAAAATGGCAATCTCCTCCTGTTTCTCTTCCTGAAGGAGAAGTGCGAGCGAGTTGTTTAATGAGACGCTGTTTAAGGGTTCGACAAAGAAGGTCTGTTTCGAGCGCGAGTGATCGTGAATAATGCCGTCAATAGCGCCGCGAAAATTTGTTCTTAAAGGGACGACATAACGCTGATTTCGGATCGTAATCAGATTTTCCTGAATATAGGGCTCCATCTCCGGGCTGCTTAAAACCTGATTCAGGTTCGAATGAATCTGGCGTCGGGATGAGCTGATGCGGCGGCGGATATCCTGAAGTTCGAGGCTGGCAGTGTCGCGAATCTCCTCTTCATGGTTGATGCAGCTCTCAATCAGTTTCAGGAGCGGGGTAAAGGCTTCGATCTCGGCAAAAATCGGGGCCAGCGGTGTGTACAGATGCGGGGCCGCATCTGTAGCCCGGTTGCGGAAGTCGCGAATGCCGGTCAAGGCAGCAAAAGTGCTGGCAATCAGCAGCAGTTCACGCGGGGCGAGCCAGCTTTCGGCGAAGTGAACTTCTTCCAGAAAAGGATTTAAATCCTCAACGCCGGCCAGCGGCACCGGGCCGGTTTCAGCGATCAGATCCTTAAACGCGGCCGTACGGTTAAGCTCAGCAGTTAATTGATTTCTAATCGTGCCGGGCTCTGCCGTAACCGGTTGCAGATTGAGAAGCTGTTTTTTTGCCGGTGCGGTTGCGGCCTGTTCGGCGACTAAATCCAGAACTTTATCAAGTTCGAGAATTCGGGCGGCCAGCACTTCCGGGGCCGGGGTTGAATATGGTTTTCGGGTCATCGATTAAAAACTATCCCAGCAGCCGGGCGACCATCTGGTTGACGGCTTTGCCATCAGCCCGGCCGGCAATTTTCGGCATGACAACTTTCATGACTTTGCCCATATCTTTTTTACTTTCGGCCTGGGCTTCGCTGATCGCCTCTTTTACCAGACGCTCAAGTTCGGCCTCCGGCAGGGCTTCCGGAAGGTAGGTTTCGAGCACAGAAATTTCTGCCTTCTCTTTGGCCGCCAGTTCCGGACGGTCGCCTTTGGTGAATTGTTCCGCTGAATCGTTGCGCTGCTTTACCATGCGCGTAATTACCTGGAGGATGTCGGCATCTTCGAGGTCGCGCTGATTTTCAATCCGGCGATTTTTGATCTCTGCCGTCAGCATCCGCAAAACCCCCAAACGGGCTTTTTCTTTCTTGCGCATCGCATCCTTGACTGCGGCTGTAATGTCATCTTGTAAACCCATATTAAGCTCCCTTTTTCTGATGAAATTATTTTAAGTGATTATGCACTATGTCGGGTCAGATTTCTACAAAAAACCTTCTCTTTTTGCATTTTTTACAGGCCGGAAAATATCAGGCTTCGACATCAGTCGGCTTTGGCGTTTCCCGTTTTAGTTTCCGGAAAAGATCAGCCAGAGATTTTTTAAGTTTTTGGACCTCCTGACTGTTGCCGGCATCGGTAACTGCCTGTTGCAATTCGTCAAGTTTTTGGTCTATCTTTGTCAATGTTTGTTGTACTTTCTTCGACTGCATAAGCTGGTCAAAATCCTGCTGTAATTGATTTGTCTCTTTTCTGAGTTTATCTGCCATCTTCTCCGTATCAATTTCAGAAAATGTTTTGCGGATATTATCCCAGGCTTGATTAAGATCGTCAGCACTTTTGGGTTCAGGTTTGGGATCTGTCGTATTCGCTATACGGTTTACGGTTGTGAATGTGATCCAGGAATAGCTTGAATCAATGCCCCGCAGCCGGCTTTTAGAAGTTATCGGTTTGCCGGGTTTGTGAGAAAGTGCGATCAGCAGGCAGTATTGTTCCGGGATGTGGGGGTCTTTATCAATAAAAAAGCCGGTTTCACTGTTTATCTGTTTGTAAACATTTTCCTTGAGGTTGACAGTGATCGTAACTTCTTTCTGGTCGGGAGTGGGCTCAACCGCCAAAATCATTCCCGCAATTTCCCCGGCAAAATAAGCTTTTGTACGGGCTGTAAGGAGTTTGCTGTCAGTGAAATTTATGACCACATTATTTTGGGACGTGAAATTACGAAAAATCATAATCCAGCCGATGATGAAGATAATGATTACAATAAATGAAATAAGTTTTTTTAACAAAATTATTCTCCTGGCAGGTAAGTTATTGTCTTTTCAGCGGGATTCTCTTAAATCAGAAAAAATGATTTTCGAATTATCGTGTAGCTGACTTTTGTTTGTGAGTGCGTAGTTGTAAAGAAACCGGCTCTTGCTAATATCTGTTGACACAGATGTCAATAAAATAGATTAAACTGGTCACAATCATTTTGTCAGTTATGTGTTTTATACCTAAATGATAGGTTATTATTTAAGTGTTTACTTTTAGGGTGGTATGTGATTTATAAGAAAAGTCTAAGAAAGAGATTGATTTGCAATTGAAATCTTGAGGTTGCCGATGGATGCTTATGTTGCCCGCCAGCCGATTTTTAACAAAGATATGCAGATTTATGCGTATGAGTTATTATTCTGCGACGGGACAGAAAAATACCTGCCCGAAATGGATGGTGATATTGCCACTACTCAGGTGATCAAGAACAGTGTCATCAATATCGGCATGAACGAGATTTGCGCCGGCAAAAAATCCTTTATCAATTTTACTGCCAATCTCCTGATTAAACAGATTCCTCTGTTACTCTCCAAAGAAAATATTGTGGTTGAGATTCTCGAAGATGTTGAGCCGGAAGAAGATCTTCTGCAAGCCTGTCGGGAAATGTCGAATAAGGGATTTCTGCTGGCACTGGATGATTTTGTTTACATGCCCAAACTCAGGCCTTTGGTTGATCTGGCTGATATCATAAAATTTGATTTTCGTATCAGTACAATTGAAGAGATACAATCATACATTGAACAGCTGCCGCATCCGAAACCCCGCCTGTTGGCGGAAAAGATTGAGACTAAAGAAGAGTTTGAGATTGCCCTGGATATGGGTTTTGAATATTTTCAGGGGTACTTTTTCTGTAAGCCAGAGATTATTAAAGGTAAAAAGATTGAGACTTCGCAGCTGGCGCAGCTGGAAATAATGGCGGCAATCAACGGTGATGACCTCGACTTTGCAAAAATCACGGATTTGGTTCTGCATGATGTCGGTATCTCCTATAAACTGCTGCGTTACATTAATTCGCCTTTTTATGCTAAGCCACAGAAGATTTCCAGTATTAAGCATGCTCTGGTCTATATGGGAGCTCCCGAACTGCGGCGTTTTATGTCGTTGATGACAATCTCGAATCTGGCTGCAGGTAAGCCTGATGAACTTATCAGTATAGCTTGCATCAGAGGTAAATTCTGCGAACTTCTCGGGGAAATATCCGGTAAAAAGGTTAATGTCTCAGAGCTTTTCACAGTGGGTATGTTTTCCCTGCTGGACACAATTCTGGGTCAACCAATGCCGGATATCCTGGACAAAATTCCGCTCTCTCCAAATCTGGTTACAGCCCTGGTTGAAAAAAAAGGCTTGCTGGCGGCTTTTCTGATTATGGTGGTTGCCTATGAGCAGGGCCGCTGGCCGATTGTCAAGACCCTGGCCGGGAAGCTGAAGGTCGACGAAGATAAGGTGCCGGCACTCTATCTTGAGGCCTGTCAGTGGAGTAACTCGGTTGTTGCCAGCTAAAAAATGAAACGGACTTGATGGCTCAGGGTAAAGTTCTGCAAATTCAAACCCTAAAAAGGCCTACCTGCCGGGCCTGCCGGGTCAGGCTTGACAAATGGGTATTTGAGGTTTTCTTTTGCTGAGGTTCCTTTGAATCGTTGTCTTTGTTCACTGGTAGAGCCGGGGAGGCTTGCGCTGTAAGCGTAGATTGATCTTTTTTATAATTCTCCTGATTTCCTGACGACCGACTTCCGGGCCGCAGTAAGCGTGGAGAAAACGTAAGCGTTGACTGCAGCTTAGGAATGAGAGAGAATCTCGGGTCAGGTTTACCAGATCATAGATCATTCCGTAATCGTGGCGATGGCCCGAGAATATCCGGCCGCGTGGGCTGTCAATCCACCAGAGACCCTGGATCTCACTTTTGTCGACTTCATCTTTGCGGATCATTATATTACGCCATTTGGGGTCGATATGGAAGAAGTCGTGGGCGTGCATATTTTTGAGATCCCGGCAGATAGTGGCGGAGATAAAAGTAAATGCCCGGCGGCGCCGGGCTGTGGGCAGATATCGCCACTCTTTAAGGGCATACTCTATTAAAGTGATAGTCTGCGGGATTTCCCGGGTGACAATACAGCAGCTGTACAGGGCGCCGCACCGTCGCATCTCCCCGACGGCGACCGGCTCCGCGGTCGGGACGCCGATTTCTATCATCTTTTGGTAGCTGAAGACCTCTACTGCGGTTTCACTGGGTTTTAGGAAGAATTTGAACGGCCGGTCAAGATAGAGGTAGCGCTTATAGAAAACCCGCTCACCGTTTTTTAATGTTACTCGATAGGTGTTGGTACGTTTGCTCTGGTTAATGCATTCTCCGGGTTCGATCCCATCCCAAGGTTGGTCCTGAATCAGGCCGATTTCCCGCAGCTTTTCCTCCCAGCCATCGGCAAAATAGAGCTTCGTACCATGAAAATGGCAGGCCTTTCGTTTTCCGTTCAACACTTTTCCGGTTTTTCCATGTGGTTACAGGTTTGAGC
>JAOZKP010000345.1 GCA_029935295.1 bacterium
TGCTTCTTTGAAGATTGCTCTGATGCCTGAATTCCAGCCTTATGTTGGTGGTTACTATATCGCTGGTGATGATGACAATACCGACAATGACGCTGAAGGTTTTGTTGGCATAACCAACATCGCTCGCTACACTCCGACCTTTGGGATGGAAGGTGCTTATATGTATGAGCACATTTTTGGTCTCGGCTCCCCTCTTTATGCTAACGCTCCGGAACGTATGGGTGGAACTGCCGCTCGTTACGGTGGTATCAGCGGCGCCGGTACTGGTGACAACCCCGGCCTTATGCAGATTGGCATGGGCGCAACCGGTAAAATCTGCGACACTTCCTACAAAGTACAGGCTTGTTATCTGTGGTTTGCGGAAGATCCTTATGCCGGCACAGATAGAGAAGTTGGCGACGATGAAATTGGTCTGACTCTTGATGCTCAGGCTAAATATGTTCTCACCCCGAATTTCTCCATCTCCTACACCATCAGTGGACTGCTCCCGGGTGACGGCGTTGAAGAATTGAAAGGCGAAGATGACATTGCTTGGATTACCCGCGCCGAATTCGTTTGGAAATGGTAATCATTGTTTAAGAACTTTAAGTTCTGACGCATAATTAAAAGGTCCAACCAAATTGGTTGGACCTTTTTTGTTGTACATTTTCTATGCCTGATGAAAAATCAAGCTTTATTTCTTGACAAGTATTACTCTTACGGATATTACTTTCTATCTTAAAAATTGATGATAGTGACAAAATGCGTTTCAAAAAGTTAAGGGGAATTGCATCCTGTTTAATGACATCTGATGAAATAATGCATTTGACTAGAGATGTGTCTCGTTACCGGAGCTATTTTCCGACAGTAAATGTAATTTCACCTCAAACTCACAAAAATTCTGAAAATGACTAAATTAAAAACTCTTTTTTCTCTAAGTGCACTTCTTTTTTTTATAGCCCTTACACTTGTCTGGAGGCCAGTATCAGCTACCGCAAACACTGACCCCTGGCAGCCTTTGACGCAAACAATCCAACAACAGCTCAACCCCGGTAACCGGGCAATTGGTACTGTTTCGCTGGTTCAGGGATCTACAGTTATTATTGCCCTGCATAACCCGCGGGTAACAATCGGCACAACTCTGGCGGTCAAAGGCCATAATTTACCTGGTGTCGCTCTACCCTTGCAAAATAATATCGCCCGCATCCGTATAACTCAGATCAACGGCAATCAGGGACGCGGAACAATTTTACCCGGATCTGAACAAATACCACCGAGATCGCCGCTTTTTCCACTGGCACACAATCAGGTCTATCTCTACTCAAACTTAAGTTCACCGCGGAGTCTGCAACCATATCAGGATTTGACCCGCTCGCTTCAATATAGCCGGATACCTTTTGCAATTAAAACCTGGGGCCAAATTGCCGCCGGCGATACTCCCGGGATTCGCCCCTTAATTATCGCTTTTGAAGCGACTAACAATCAGATTGTATGCCGCCTAACTGATCGCGAACAGAATATCTTCTGGCAGAACAGCTTTAGTCTTAATTTTGCACCACCGGTTACCCGCCGCGCCGGAGCGAGCTGGGCTCAACCAACAAATTTTGCGGCTTCGTCACCAAATTCAGCTAGAACCAACAAATCATTCACCACCGCCTCGGGGCGGGCACCTGGAAGCACGGCTGCCGGCAAAATAAAACTTAAATCACCTTATAATCGTCTCATATTTGCTGAATGTGATGAAAAACCGGGTCAGGAGCTAGTCCTGCTGAATGATAAGTGGCTTGAAACTTACCATTTAGCCAACCTTAAACTCAAACCGATTGCGCGCTACCGGATCCCACATAATGACATTATCCCTCTCCATCTACAAGCTGGAGATTTCAACCATAACGGACGCGATGAACTCTATCTCACTCTGGGACGACCTGTGCTTGAGCAAGAGAAGGATGACACAATTTTAACCTCATTGATTGTTGAATTCACCAACAAAACACCTAGGCTTTTAGGTAAAGAGTATCCCTACTATTTTCGCGTTATCGAGCAACGCGACGGCAATAAAGTCCTGATGACGCAGGAAATGGCGGAATTCGACCAGTATAAAGTACCGATCCGCTGGGGCGGATTTTATAACGGTAAATTTGTTGTCAAAAAAGAGTACAGCCAAAGCCGCGATGTCTTCTCGCTTTACAATTTCAACTTCAGCCCGTTTAATAAAAACCATATTCTGGTTATCGATGAAGCTGGCAATGTTGCTGGCTTTAACGCCAAAAATTCTGAACATCTGATTACCGCCGATGGCCAATACGGAGTTTTTGACGAAACCTTTTACAGCCAAAAACTTAAAGAGGAGATATACGAAGGTGGTTTCACGATTAAAACAACTGCTGTAGCTCGTAATACTGCCCGCCGTTTTGTCAAACGCAAAAGTTACGGCAACCAGATATTTCTCATCAAAAAACGCCGGACAGTCAACCCTGAATTGCTGGATAAAGGCCTTGACCTGGTTACAGAAGATGTTGTCAAACATGATCAGATAGTCGGCCTGCAATGGCGTAACGGTGAGATCCGTGAAACCTGGAAATCACCAAAATTTCCGCGAGATATCGTCGATTTTGCCTTTACGAAAGAGAACGGCAAAGAGATTATGGTCGTCCTGACTCGCAATAAAGACCAGAAATACGCACTCGAATTACTGCATTAAAAAATAATTATGACAAAAACTACCATCACCCGCCCCTGGGGTTCATTCTGCTCACTGTTAACAGCAGATAACCATCAGGTAAAAGAGATTTTTGTGGAACCCGGCCAACGCTTAAGCCTACAATCGCATGAGCACCGTAGCGAGCATTGGGTTGTCACTCAAGGCCCGGCCCTGGTCACCGTGAATGATCTGGAAAAACTCTTTAACACGGGAGAACATATATTTATTCCCATAAAGGCTCGACACCGACTTACTAATCCCGGTAAAGAACAGATTAAAATTATTGAGGTTCAACTCGGTGACTATCTGGGAGAAGATGATATTATCCGCTACGCAGATGACTACCAACGTGATA
>JAOZKP010000346.1 GCA_029935295.1 bacterium
TTTTCCACTTATTTACAATCGTTAGGTGAGAAAGTCCTGCTGACGTAACCAAAAGATGATGGACTCGTAATTAGTGGTCTGAAGGCACCCTATACGAGCCCATCATAGTTAGTACAATCTAAATGTCAAAAAAACAAAAAATATTTCATCACAATTCTCCACTACCAGAATATTGAGGGTTCTTACATGACACGAATCAGCCAAACTTGCTTGACCATTATGTTCCTAACCATCATGTTTACCGCGCAGGCATGGGCAGCGACTCTGGAAAATGGCGTCCCCATTAAAACCTCGGTTAACGGCATGACCTTTGCTAACGTTGGCATTGTCGTACCTGATGGAGCCACGGGAATGACGGTTTCCATAACCGGTGGCAGTGACGACCTGGATCTCTATCTCAAATACGGAAGCCCACTTTCAGGAAGTAGCGTTGCCGAATTTGACGCCGATGCGGATTTCATCTCAGACGGCCCTGGTGCCGATGAAACGATATCAATAACCCCAGCTTCAATCCCAGCCCTGCGGGCCGGGACGTGGTATATCGGCACACTGAATCTAAACGCCACAAAGGTCTCATTTACGATCATCGCAACCATTGATACCGGGGTGGATCACACTGTGCCCTTCAGCTTGAATGTTGATAAAACAACTGTCAACTTTGATTGGACGGCAATGGTCGCAGCAAACACCTATACCCTGGCGGTGGCTCTGGCTGATGAAGTTGGCGATATCGATATGAGCACCTTGAATCTTCTCGATATGGGATCCAGTAAGACTTTCTCGACTTCCGGTTTGACGAGCGGAATGATATTTTATGCGACAATCCTGGCCGATACCGCTCAGGGGCTGGAAGTCTCCAACACTTGTCAATTCATGCCCATTGCTGGAACCGTTACATTCCCCGGAACCGGTGGCGTATTGATGCAGGTCGATGATCCGGGCGGAATCGGTAATATTACGGTTTCAGGAAGTGTGAATGGTGATACGGCTAACATAACTCAAATTGCTGGCGATGACGGATCCGGCCCATTTGTTCTGACGGTTGCTAACGACAAACCGGTCACCTATGTAAAGGGTGGTATAACCACAAATTTCATCAGCCTTGCCGATGGCTCGGTTGTCGTGCAGAGCGAGCGAATTCGGACCGCGTCAAGCGCCCAAGATGTGCTTGATTGCCGAGAAAGGATAAAGGGGTTGATGGCTTCATCTGATATATGGTTTGCGAGGGAAGACCGTCGGCTTACAGGTATGGTTGAGGTCTTGGGTAGTTTGTGGCTAAGTTCCGGCGGAAATGTCACTCCAACTCCAACGGGTCTGAAACTAGGATTCTTAATAGAGATACTAAAGGGCGCCAAAAAAAGTAATATGGAGAGGTATAATACGGAAATAACCTCCCTTGAACAGAAGTATGAGGAGTGCGGATCTGATCCAGATCCGGACCCAACCCCGGACCCAGACCCTGACCCGGATCCTGACAATCCGGTGATCACTATTGATACATCCTGTCCAATTCCCGCTGGGGCAGTATACAAAGAATTTGATACCGGCACAGCCTTAAGCCAATACTATCTCTTAGATAAACATGATGTTGGCCCTTACAAGTATTGGAGTACGAATGCTAGTGGATCATTATACCTATCATTCGAGAGATGCAGAAATGCAGAGGGTGAAAAAAATGGGTGGCATATAACCTATTATGAAAATAGTAATATGAAACAGGCAAACCATTATAAAAATGGGGTTGAGGATGGACATCGGTATGATTTCTACGAAGATGGTTCACTCTATATAGATAATACATTTGTCAATGGAGTCAATACTTACAGGTTAGTCTATTTTGAAGACGGAAGTTTAAAAATGTACTGTGATTGTGATGGCGATGGTGTTTGGCATTGGCAATAATGTATGCCTTGCAAATATTCAAGAACAACCAACTGTGGTGGTTCGCACCACGTTAACATCTGGGATGGAACCGAACAAAACTTAATAAGGAGTATAAAATGAAATATTTAAATTATTTGGTTATTTTTGTAGTTACCGGATTAGTTTTCACAACCTCTCCAGTAAGTGCTGGCGATGCCTTTTCAGATCTTTTCAGTCAAACCAAAATATGTTTTTCCCATATCGCAATTGTTGATGGTTGGGAGACAGAAGTTGCGGTTTTAAATCCGACTGCAAAAACGGTAACCGGAAATTTTACATTCTACGATAAGAGTGGTAATCAGCTAGGGGGTACAGTACCTCAAACACTTAACCCATTTGGGCGTTATCAGGTTGAGGTTGGTGCCTCATTTGCACAGCTTGGAGATGTTCAATATATGCTTTTTACGTCTGAGACTTACGGCTTGAAGGGTTATTCAAAATTTTATAAGGGTGGAGTCAGAGCTTCGATTATGGCTTCCACGCCGCAAACATCGGGTCTTTTCACAAAACTCGACCATGAAGGTTGGACTGGAATCGCTTTTGTCAATACCTCCTCGGTTGCGGCCATGATAACGTTGACAGCTTATAGTGATGCTGGAGAGGCCAAAGCGATTGAGGTTATGAGCGTGAAAGCAGGAGAAAAGGTTGTGGATGTCGCCAAAAATATATTTGCTCCCCAATCAATTAGTGGAGCCTCTTATGTTAGATTCACATCCGATCAGGCTGTGGTCGGTTTCTTTCTCAACGGTTCTGGGGATAATTCCAAACTCGACGGTTCTAAGGCTTTGTAGTGAGCTCAGACAGCCGGGAGCCTGTTGGCAGGTCGAATCGAGCTAATGCGGAATAAATTTAATAGTGCCAGTGGCAAGGTCTTACTTTTACCAATTTGCCTATAGCAGAGCTTCTCAGCGATAGTCCGTGGGTTCGTAGATTTACGATACATCTTTCATTTGTCAAATGGTCGGAAGGTTGAGGATGCTAGTGGTAATGTTACCCACTTCGGTGTTGACTTTATTCTGAAAGTTACATACCATACTTCACATTAGATAGACATTTGTTGGAAAAGCCACTCCCGCCGAAAGACGGGGTCGGAAAGCCACGGGTCTTGTCTCC
>JAOZKP010000101.1 GCA_029935295.1 bacterium
ATCCGCCCTTTGGGAAGTTTCAGGGATTTGGCGAGAAAATCACGGCAGAGCCGGTTGGCGGCCCCCTCTACCGGCGGCGCCGTCAAAGAGATCTTAAGCGCCGTATCATGTACCCCGACAATCTGATTCCGGGCTGCCCGGGGCTGGACAAAAACCTTAAATTTAACCCCATCAGCCCGCTCCTGCAACCATAAATCATCCATAAACTGTGCTTTTAATGAGCCAGGTTATGCGCAAACTGAATCAGGGTCTGAACGACAAAAGACTGGAGAAAAAAGATCCCCAGCATGATTATCATCGGCGCAAAATCGATCCCGCCCATCGCCGTCCACGGGAACCAGCGCCGCACCAGAGAGAAAACCGGCTCGGTCACCTGATAAAGAAACCTGACAATCGGGTTATATGGATCCGGATTAACCCACGACAACAGTGCCCGGATAATCACAATCCAGAGATAGAGACTCAGTAATATATCTAAAAGTTTAGCGACTGAAATAAGAAGGTTGCTTGCAGCATACATAATTTAATTCTCATCTACAGCTATATGGCTGCTTTCTAATGTTTTTTTAGGTTATACCGACAAAAGCCAGCTGGCGACCGGTTATAGCATGATCCCGACGATAGGAGAAGCATAAATCCTGACAACAGGTACAGACATTAACTGCATGAAAATCAGCGGCGGCAAGCCCTGCGGCCAGAAGCTGGGCTTTCTGCACTGCCAGCAGGTCAAGCTGAAAACCGGAATCCGATTTTCGGTACCAACCGCTAACCCCCTGCAATTCAGACAATTTGTGAAAGCGCTCAATCACTTCAATACCGACCGTAAAACAGCAGGCCGCAATCGCCGGCCCGGCATAGACTGAAAGATCAGTCACCGGCACCGAAAAAATACGCTTTAATTCCGCCACAGCTACTGCCGCAACTCCCATCTCAAGGCCGCGCCAACCAGCATGGACAACCGCCACCGCCCGGGATTTTTTGTCGGCAATTATCAGCGGCAGACAATCTGCGGTCATAATTCCGAGCAACACTCCCGGCTCGGCTGTCAACAAGGCATCAGCTTCAATTTGAGCCAGCTGTTCCGGAGTTTCAATATCTTGGCCGGTAACAACTTTACAACTATTGCCGTGCACCTGTTTACAAGTCAGAATCGTCGTAAATTGACGACCTCCGACCTTCTGCAGCAGGTCATGACGGTTTTCAGTTACCCGACCGGCATCATCACCGACGCTGTAACTCATATTGGCTGCGGTAAAAGCGCCCCGGCTTTTTCCACCAGAACGCAAGCTGAAACCGGCAACCAGGGGCGTAGGCACGGCAACCCTAAGGTAGGCAGGCCCTGATTGATTGTCAAGGCTGAAAGGATAATTAAACTTAAGGCTCAAACAGACCCAGCCAATTCATCCAGATTTTTCAATAAAAATTCAATATCAGACGGCATAGAACTCGTAAACTCCTGGTATTCGCCACTCACCGGATGCTTAAAACCGAGACTCCGGGCATGCAGGGCCTGACGGGTAAATTTCGCCATAAAATCCTGCCCGCAACCGGCGGCAGAATTCCGGCTGGCGCCTTTCTTACTATAGACCTGATCTCCAACCAGTGGGTAACCGGCCTCACTCAGATGGACTCTGATCTGATGGGTGCGACCGGTCTCAAGCCGCAAAGAAACCAAAGAGCAGTTGCCAACCGGATAGTACCGCAAAACCTGGTAATTAGTTTTGGCATATTTGCCGCCTCTGGTAACAGAAGCCATCTTCTTGCGCTGGCGCGGATGCCGGCCGAGATTTGATTGAAAAAAACCGGCGGCTGGCAGCAGCCGGCCATAGACCAAAGCCAGATATTCACGCTTAATCGTGTGTTCTTTAAATTGCTGCGCCAGGCCCTGATGGGTAATATCATCTTTGGCAACAACCAACAGACCCGAAGTATCCTGATCGAGACGATGAACAATTCCGGGCCGCTGTACGCCACCGATACCGGCAAGATCACCACAGTGAAAGAGTAGAGCGTTGACCAACGTCCCATCCGGGTTACCGGCGGCCGGATGCACCACCATCCCCGCCGCTTTATTAATCACAATAAGATGCTGATCTTCATAAACAATTTCCAGCGGCAGATCCTGAGCTTCAACCAGAAGCGGCACCGGCGGTGGAATTTTCAAGTTGACCAGATCTCCCTCTTTCAAAAGGTACGAAATCTTTGCCGGACTGCCGTTAACCAGAACTGTACCCTCTTTCACCAGGCTCTGCAGACGGCTCCGGGAAATATCCGGCTGCTGCTCAGTTAAAAAACGATCTAAACGGCAACGTTCCACTCCGGAAAATAGATATTCGAACAGTGACTCAAACTCAGAAAACTCAGTTGCGACCATCTCTACGATGCCGCCCCCTGGCCCAGTTTTTTCCGTAATAAATGACCCAATTTCAGAGCTTCAGGGAAATCATCTTTCAACTCTAAAGCCCGATCCATACAGGCCAAAGCCTCTTTGAACTGTTTTTTATCAATCAGAGCCCGGCCCATATTAAAATTAAGGATCGGATCCCCGCTGTTGATCTCCAAAGCCTTGCGATAGCTGTCTAAGGCCTGATCAAACATCTTCATCTTCCTTAAATCGATCCCGAACTCATTAAAAACATGCTTATTCTCATCTTCAAAAAGAGCATCAATGTTGGTCAGTTTATCGAGAATTGCCTTAGCCTCTGCCTCTTCTCCTTTTTCGATATGGAGCTTAGCCAAACCATAATTTGCACGCACGTGCTCCTCATCCAGCTTCAGTGAACTGGAAAACTCAAACTCAGCGCTGTTATACTCGCCTTTGCGCAGATGAAGATTGCCGCGCGAAGCGTGGCGATCGGCCTTCTCTTTTACCTTATTAACTTTATCAGGTTTATCCGAAGGCGGTACAAAATCCGGTTTCGGTTTGCAACGTTGAAAAAATTCTTCCTTATCTACAACTTCAGTAATACTGGTCGGTCTGCCCGCCATATTCAGAAGGCTGAGTTTGACTAAACCATTCGCCTGTTCCTCAGCAAAAAAGATATTTTCTCCGGTTGTCGCCCGCTTGGTGGCTCCGGTGCCCAGTGAAATCTTGACACTTTCAATATAATAGCCGGAGATTTTCTCTCCCGTTTGATTCTCAGCCGCCGCCTCTGTCTCCGTTTTTTTCTCTTCCACCATTTTAACTATCTCCCAACCATTTTGACCTTATGAAAACCCCAGTAAAAATCACTAGAAGTAACCTGCAACTAATTCTTGCCATTTTAATAGCGAACGATTATGTAGAATATCAATCAATGAAAATAACAAGGTGTCACATTACCCTATTATCACACAAAAATTCAAGATGAATTCAACCGTGACAGAAAATGGGCCGGAAAACGCCAGTTTCGACCTGACCATCTTAAAGCACGCACCTTACGGCATAATTGCCTGTAACATCTCGGGAGAGATTATTTTCGCCAATCAACTGGCCGCTTTTATGCTGCACGAAAAGAATCTCGAAGAAAAAAACCTGCTGCAGATCATAAAGGATATCCCGGACTTCAAAAAAGGCTGGAATAAACTGCAGACTGAATTCCATGATCAGTTTACCATGCCTTTTTCAATCGGTCAGGATGTAGCGAATGCCAACCTCTCCCTGCGGGTGACCCGCTTTGAAAATAGCTCCGATCAAAGGTGCAATACGCTTGTATTCATTGAAGATTTGAGCAGCAATGAAACCCTGGATGTTGCTGACCGACTCTACACTGACAGCCTTGAAATCCTGATGCAGGAGAAAAGCAGAGAGTTGGAATTGATTCAGGAGCAACTTATTTTAAGCGAAAAGAAAGCGGCCATGATTGAAACTGCCGGAGCGGTTGCCCATGAACTTCGCCAACCCATGACCACAATCATCGGTACTATTGATCTGCTCAACACTAAACACACAATCAGAGAAAACCCGAATATTGAAAAACGTTTTAATATAATCCAAAAACAGTGTCTTAGAATGGCAGAAACGATCAAACAGATGGAGAAACTGGTGGAGTATAAAACCAGACAATATGTCAAAGACAGCCTGATTATTGATCTAGAGGAGTCGAGTCAGAAAAAGTAGCGGTGAGGGGCAACAGCTGGGATTGTAACCGAAAAAAATTACCTAAATTTTAAGAATGACACAAGCTGAAAGGAACGGGCAACTGCCCGTTTTTCTATCTTTTAAGAGTTTCAGGCAAAGCCGCTACCAGAGGCTTGACACCCGGAACCACCAAGTGAAGCTCCGGCAGAACCTAAAACCGGAGCGGCGCAGCACGACAGAATTTTACGCATACCGACACAGGAGCACTGCGAACAAGGCAAAGACGAACCATCCTCACCCAGCTTCTGCAAAACTTCTTTCCGGGCACCGCACTCAGGACATTCATACTCATAGATCGGCATCGGAGCTGGCCTCCCGACAAGATTCCGCTGAGGCATCACTGCAGTCCATACCAAAATGATCCATTAAAGTACCGATGAGCAGTTTGCTGATATCATCACTTACCCAGTAACGCATAGCCACACCTTCACGAGCAGAATCAACAATCCCTTTCCCTTTTAACACCGAGAGATGCTGCGAAACTGTTGCCTGCGAAAGCTCAAGGCAGCTCCAAAGGTTTTTGACACAGCTCTCGTTCGTCAACAGGGTTTGGACAATCTGCAGGCGCACCGGGTGACCCAGAACCTTCAGAACCTCTGCTACTCGATGACAGATCTGATCCTTATCCAAGAATAACCTCCATTATTAAAAACAACAAGTAACTATTCAGCCTATTTTAAGAACCATTTAAACCACCCGTTCGCTAACGCTCACTAGAGAGCACAGAGATAGCAAGTAGAGGTTTTTCTCTGTGTTCTCTGTGGTTAAATGCTTCACGGGTTATCCCGTCAGGGATGTTCCGATGAAGAAATTTATGCAAAGCTAAAAAAGATATTACGCTAAACAGTTACAACAATACTTTTAATCTTTAGCAACAAAACAACAATCGAATAACCCCTGTTGTATGGGTACTAACATTAAGATATATACATTATTGCAATCTTATATAACTGTTCAAGCAAAAAGTGTCAAATGATTTGTCTCAAACTGCATGCCGCCCGTGGGATCTTACGGAAATCTCCTTGTGTTAAAATATATAATCATGTTATAATTTATAGCTGACCGAGTAGCGAAAAACCGGAACCATAAAAAATATCTGGACATTACCGTCACCAATGCCGACCATATTGACTCCGAACATTGAACTTTTAGACCTGATGCTGAACCTGGACGAACGCCAGGGGCTTGAGTATGCATTCATCTCAATCCGACCCAACACCAGAATTTTAAACCCCAAAGATCCCGCAGTTCTGCGCTCCATTCTCGAAACCATCAAAGAGAAGATCAGAGATCAGGAAATTCGGCACGGCATCAGCAAAAGCAGTGCTATCATTGCCAGCGTCAAAGAGTACCTTAAAACATATCCCCAGATTCAACTTGAAAAAACCTTCTTCACTTTTCCTTTAGCCAATCCAACTCTGCCGCAGAGAGGTGACGACGGATCCATCGAAGAGTTGATTGATCTGAAATTAAAACCCGGAAAAATCAACGATGAAAAAACTGGCCAGATTGACTATCACGATTTAGGTTTCAGCGACACCCTGATCCATGATGGCAAACCCCTGGTTGTAATAACCCACGCCACTCCCGGCGTTGACGGGCTTGACATCTTCAAACAACCAATCAAATCCCAGCCCGGCGATGCAGTTAAGGTTCCGGATTATGACAAAAAAACCATCGCCTGCGAAGATGTTCTGGAAGCTGATCAAACAATACTTAAAGCCAGTATAACCGGCTTCCTCTACAAAGATTTTGATCGCGGCTACTTTATCGATAAGGATGTCCTCACCGATCAGGTCGACTTCACGACCGGCAACATTGAAGTGCAGAACTTTAAACAAATCGACTCCACCATCAAAGTTTCCGGCAGCCAGGACATCCTGCACAACTCGGTCAAACCAGGCTTCACCCTGAAAGCCAAAGAGATCATCATCGAGGGCAATGTCGGCCAGGATGCGACTATTGAAGGCGATAAAATTATAATCACGGGCATCGTTAGTGCCAATGCCCGGATTACCGGCCATGATATTGAAATCGGCAAGGTCATCGGTGCACACGTTGTCGGCAACAAGATAAAAATCAACTCGGTCTTACAGAATGCGACCGTAATTGGCGAAGACATCAGAATCAAAACCACCATGTCCTCACAGATCTCCGGCAACGAGGTCTTTATCAGTGAAGAGCTGCGTTCAGGCAGCGTTACTGCCGCCAGTTTTATCTTCTGCCGTAAAGCCACCGGCACCAGCCACTCGACTTTAGCTATCGACCCCTTTGCCGTTCCCAGTTTCCAACAAAAACTCAAAGACCAGCAGACTCAGGTTGAAAATCAGCACCAACTCTACCAGAAGAGGAATCTTCTCTTCGAAAAAGAGCAAAACACCCACAAGGGCCGTTATCAATCACACATCGACAACTTCTATCGCCAGATTGAAAACGAGAAAAAAATATCTTTAAGCAAACAACAGAAAAAAGCCATTGAACAGCTCTTAACTCACGGCAGCGTTGCAGATGTGAGCCAAAAACTCAACTTTAAGATAGATGCAACCACCAATACTCAACTGACCAATTTTGCTGCCAGCCTGAGCCGACTCCGGGACTCATTTGCTGAAGTAGCAGAGTTAAATCAGGCCCATATTGATGAAAAAAATATCCTCCTGGAGATGAAGGAGGCATATACCCGGGGACTTATTCTGATTTCCGATGAGAGTTCCGGTGAGATCAAAATATGCTACCATGATACCTGCCTGTCACCAATTGTTTTCAACCAGAATCTGCTCTTCTGTTTTGATAAAAAAAGAAAAAAAATATTTCCTTTGAAAAAAATCGGGATGATCACCCACCAGCGGCTTTTAACCAACCTCTCCAGCCGGGCTCTGGCCGCGGTCAACAACTTCGCTTCCTTGGAGACTGCTTGAACATGCCACTTGCTAACAAAGAGCTGTCTCTTCGGGCCACTTCATAAAAAAAATGACTTCGGCCCAGTCCAAAAACAGCCGCAGCCTGATAAAAAATGCAGGCATCATCGGCCTCGCAACCCTTCTGAGCCGAATTTTAGGTTTCGTCCGGGACATGGTTACCGCCAATTACCTGGGCACCTCAATCTATGCTGACGCCTTCTTTGTCGCATTCCGCATCCCCAATCTCCTGCGCCGGCTTTTCGGCGAGGGCTCTTTAACCGCCGCCTTTGTGCCGGTCTTTTCCGGCTATCTCGCTGCCGGCAAGCGCACCGAGGCAAAAGAGATTGCCCAAACCGCAATGACGCTAACCGCAATCTGCCTGACTCTGATTACGATCTGCGGCATAATTTTCTCGCCTTTCATAATCTCGGTTATCGCCCCGGGATTCAGCGCTACCCCGGAAAAATATGAACTCGCGGTCTTTCTTAACCGCCTCATGTTTCCCTATATTCTGCTTATCAGCCTGGTCGCACTGGCAATGGGAATATTAAACGCCGACAACCACTTTCTAACCCCGGCCCTGGCGCCGGTGCTGCTCAATCTCTGCATGATTGCTGCAGCCTTAGGTTTGACCCCGTTTTTAGGCAACGCCGCGCTGGCTCTCGCCATCGGCGTTCTCTGCGGCGGTTTCGCGCAGCTCTTCCTACAGCTACCGGTGCTGAAAAAACACGGTTTTCCCTGGCGGCCAAGATTTAATTTCCGCCATCCCGCGATTAAACGAGTGCTCACCCTGATGGGACCATCACTACTTGGTCTGGCAATCACCCAGATCACAATTTTCTGCAATACCCTGCTTGCCTCCTACCTGGTTGACGGCAGCATCTCCTATCTCTATTTTGCCGACCGACTGATTCAATTTCCCCTGGGAATATTCGCGGTTGCCTTGGGAACTGCAACCCTGCCGGCCCTAAGCCGCTCCGCCGCAAAAATGGAGTGGGACGATTACTCAACCACGTTCTCACTCGCGTTGCGACTCTTGATTTTTATCACTCTGCCAGCTATGGCCGGCCTGATACTGCTCAGTAAACCAATAGTCTTTCTGCTTTTTGAACGTGGTCACTTCGGAGCCCACTCCACAACCATGGTAGCCCAAACCATTGTCGCCTATGCTACCGGCCTCTGGGCCTACGCCGCGTTGAGAATCATCGTTCCCGCATTTCACTCGCTGCAAGATACCAAAACTCCCGTTAAAGTCGGAGCCATTGCTCTCCTGGTCAACCTGATTGCAGCCTTTACCCTGATGCATTTTTTTCAACATCTGGGCCTGGCTCTGGCAACTGCGATCTCCAGTGCGGTTAACTGCCTCCTGTTGTTAGCCCTTTTGAAACGCCGCCTTGGAGATGAAATCAAAATAACCGGCCTCCCCCGAGCCTTCAGCCAGACTCTTTTCGCCACCGCCGTCATGACTCTGGCTATTCTCGGACTTGATCAAATATCCCTGACTGCCCCCGGCTACAGCTCACACCTTTATGACTGCCTGCGGCTCATTCTAAAACTTGTAACTGCTTTAAGTGTCTATTTTCTCTGCAGCAGAATTCTCGGCAGCCCCGAATTAAAAGAGTTGCAAAATCTAACCTCCCGCCGGCGCAAGCGAAAATCGACAAACACTTAACCTTCTAAAATCAAGAGCCATGAAATATATAAAATTAATCCTGATATTCCTGCTGACAATGACTTTAAGTCTACTGATTATGACGGGACTTGATCTCTACTGGTTTGCGCATCACAATAATAAACAGCCGGCAACGGTGATTATCATCAAACCGGGAAGCTCGCTTAAAAAAATCACCCAAACCCTGACAGAACACCAGCTTATAAACTCCAAGTTTCGTTTCACAATTCTAAATCGCCTGCTACGAAGTTCCGTCACCCTCAAAGCCGGTGAATACGAGATTGCGGCGACCGCCAACCCCTTGAACATTATCGCCACCCTGCAACAGGGCATAAGCCTGCAATACAAAGTCAGTTTCCCGGAAGGCTTCACCCTGAAACAGATCAAGGAACGACTCGCAGCTAAAAAAATCTGTACCACAGATGAATTTACGAAAATCACAACTGCAGCAGCCAATCTTAAAAAATGGCAGCTCCCAGCTGCAAACCTTGAGGGCTACCTCTTCCCCAGCACCTACTGTTACAGCCGTAAAACAACCGCGTGCAGTGAAATTATTGAAGCTATGCTTAAAACCGGAGAACAGAAGTTCCGAGAATTAAAGGCTGCCAGCCCGGAAACTAATTTCAACCGCCACCAGATTCTGACCCTGGCTTCAATAATTCAAAAAGAGGCCGGCAATGTCGATGAGATGCCGCTAATTGCGGCGGTATTCGCTAACCGTCTGCGGCGCAATATGCGCCTTGCCAGTGATCCGACCACAATCTACGGCCTCGGCGAGAAATTTGACGGCAACCTTCGCCGCCGCGACCTCAAACATCCCTCACCCTACAACACTTATCGCCATAAAGGCCTGCCGCCCGGCCCGATCTGCAGCCCCGGCAGCAGTGCGATCAAAGCCACTCTGAATCCGGCTGCCAGCGACTATCTCTTCTTTGTCTCCCGCAACAACGGCACCCATCAATTTTCAAAAACCTATTCAGAACATCAACAGGCTGTAAGAAAGTACCAACAATAACCACGGAAATATTTTTTGCTTGCCGGAATTGGGGTCATTGCTGGTACAAGGTGCGTCAGCACCCCAGCTGTGACCCGTTAGTAAGGGCGAAGCAAAGTTCGGTGCTGTTTTTTGTACCTTTATGGTGAAGTCCTGAACAGCAACCGACCATCAATTTAGTTGACGAAAACTGGATAATGGTTATAATGACTAAAAGAGCAA
>JAOZKP010000347.1 GCA_029935295.1 bacterium
TGCGGATGCAATCCCAACTGGCAGATATAAAACCGCAGGAGTTTGAGTTTCTCATCTCCCGGGCCGGTACAGATGAAGAAGTATCCAGGTCGGCAGCAAAGAGATCAGCCGCCAGCCGGGAACAACCGGGTTCCTGGCTGCTGATTTTAAGATCACATTTCAGCCGCAAAGATTATCAGGCAGAATCAGCACCTGAAATTGAATCGGGAACAGTCGATTTGCTGATTTACCAGCATCGGCTTAAAGTTATGCTGGAAACCCGGGATCTATTGCGGGCAGAAATCAGAAAAAACCCGGTGCTGTGGCCAAATACCGGGTCGTCCTCATCTGTAGTGGAAATTTTGCTGGTGTTAAAAAGTGAAAGTGGGGACCAGGTCGCTTTGAGCGGTTTCTGGGAAGCCGGTTTTCCGGTTTTCAATGACTTCATGATTCTCGAAATTCACGGTTTTTCTCCCTTTTCGATTAAAGCAACTCTCCCCGCCAATGTCTCCGAGTTCAACCAGTTCGACCTGCCCGCCCCCTATCTTGCCAACGGCAACCGTTCCACCGCCGCCTTGGCCCACGATTTTTTCGGCTTTCCTTACTAGATTAGTTGACTTTTTTGTCCGGATATGCCTTATTGAAGGTCTATTGTACGGTGTTCTGCATTTGGTTCAGATGCGGGAACACTCGGTAGTAGTAGTTGCCCCCCCATTTTTTAGATCTTTCTATTCTCAGATCTACTCTTAAGTTGGAGAGACAATTTAAATGTTGCATACAAGGAGGTTGTGCATGAATAAGAATTTCGTTGAAAAGATTGTTTGTTTATTTGCAATGATCTTATTTATATGCACAATTGGTACCGGTGTCGGTTTTGCTGCCTTCCCGTTCGTAGATACCCGGGCAGCGGAAACTCCGGCTCAGTTTGTGGCAGTCGTCAATGGTACCAGTATAGATTTTGATTGGACAGCAATGTCTGTTGCCGACTCATATACTATGGCGGTAGCCCTGCAAGATATCTCCGGCAATGTTGATATGGGCACCTTGCAACTTTTCGATATGGGAGTTCAAAAAACTTTTTCGACTTCTGGTTTGCCGAGCGGCGCAATTTTCTATGCCGCAATTTTGGCCAATACAGCACAAGGTTTGGTGGTTTCAAATACTCTTAAATTTATGCCGTTTGCCGGGGTTGTGACCTACCCTGAAGTTGACGATATTATAATGCAGCTTGATGATCCAGGGGGTATTGGCTCATTTACAGTTTATGGTAGCCCTGATGGAGAGATCGAACATATTGCCGGTGATGATGGGACCGGGCCATTTATTTTTACAGTGACCGGCGGTAAACCTGCAACCTACACAAAAGGGGATCTGGTTATAAATTTTATCAACCGAGGCAACCGTCCAGTTGAGATGTTTGAGTCTGGTCAACGGTTAGGAACAAAAGATGACATTTTGTGTATGAGGAACGTCAAGCTCAAAATGATTGATCTGGTAGATAAATATGAAAAAGAGAGGCTTGGTCATAATGCGATTATACATGTATTGTTACAGTTGGGTGGCGGCTACGGCGGTGGTTTATTGTCTGGTAGTAAAGGTTCTGAAAATGCTCTATTTTTAGCATCTCTGATTGTGGGGGCAAGAGATGATCTTGCCGCAAAATTTGCACAGGACAAGGTCAGATTGGAAGGTGAGTATGATGATTGCGGTGACACTCCTGACCCTGACCCTGACCCTACCCCTGACCCATACAACTCTGACCCCAACATTGGTGAGATAGATGCATCCTGCCAGAACCCTCCCCGTTCGACTTACGAAATAATATTATACAAGACTTCATACGTTGAATATTATGTCCTGAATGGGGTAACTGTTGGTCCGTGGCTGTGGAAAAAAAATGATGGTACCTTGAAAAGTAAATCTTGTAATAATATCTTTGGCGAACTGCATGGCTGGGCTATCACATACCATGATAAAAGTGGTAATATGCTGCAGGCTACCCACTACAAAAATGGGATAAAGGATGGGCATGAGTATGTTTTTTATTGTGATGGTTCGATTCACTCTTGTAATACATATTGGGATGGGATGATAACCCATAGTCGAGGCTACAATAAAGCCGGAAAACTATGTACCTATTCTGATATCGGTGATCCGAAGGGGTATGTTGTATGCGGAGCCCATGGAGAAGAGGGTGTGACTTCTCCATATTGTGAATAACTGTGAAATGAAAAGGAGATATAGTTATGAGATATCGAAATAGAGAGTTGTCAGCAGTGCTTTTAGGCGTAGTTTTATCTCTTTTGATAACCTCTCCGGTATTGGCAGGAGATGCCTTCTCGGATCTCTTTTCACAGACGAAAATCTGTTTTTCCCATGTTGCAATTACTGATGGTTGGGAGACTGAAGTCGCAGTGGTAAATCCGACCGCTAAAAGGGTAGGTGGAAATCTTACTTTTTATGGTATGGAAGGTAATCAGCTGGGTGCCGCAGTGCCTGTTACCATCAACTCTCATGGACGCTACCAGGTGGAAGTCGGGACTACATTTGCAAATCGCGGTAATATTGAGTATATGATTTTTACCGCATCGACCTACGGTTTGAAGGGTTACTCAAAATTTTATAAAGGTGGGGTTCGGGCTTCAATTGTGGCTTCAGCGCCACAGACCACAGGACTTTTTACAAAATTAGATCATGAAGGTTGGACCGGAATTGCTTTTGTAAATATGGGTTCAAGTGTAGCCCATATTATTTTGACCGCATATAGTGATGCGGGTCAGGCAGTGGCAGTTAAGCCTATGGATGTTGGCCCCGGGGCCAAAGTGGTTAAGACTGCCGAGAAGCTTTTTGCTCCGCAGTCAATTAGCAGCGCCTCCTATGTCAGTTTTGATTCCGACCAAGGTGTTGTCGGTTTCTTTCTTAATGGTTCCAGCGATGGCACCAAACTTGATGGTTCAAAAGCTCTGTAACTCTATTTCAGTCAACAGCGGACAGAAAAAATGCCCCGGATATTTAATTTTTATCCGGGGCATTTTTTTGCCAGA
>JAOZKP010000102.1 GCA_029935295.1 bacterium
AGAAACCAACCTACTTTTGTACGAGTTTATGAGATTCTTGTCAAGTAATTATAGCGTAAAGCAGCAACGAAAAAAGAGTTAAAAATTGTTATCTTGCTGATTCATCCAGAATCCAGAACATTATTTTTTGGCATATTGAAAAGTCAACACACCAATCCCATAAAAACGTATTTCTCCCCGAGCTCTAACCTGAGCTAAATAATTCAACAACATTGAATTGAACTATATACCGGATTATGATAGAGACCGATATCAACTGTCTAAAATCATCTACATTATCGGTGAATACATTCATGAAAGAACGAAACCGACCAGATAATAATATGCCGCCCTCACACAACGGCAACGTATATGGTAACAAAGATGAAATTGACCTTATTGAGCTAATCTTACCGTTATGGCGAAATAAATTTTTAATCATTGTCATTACTACACTTACAACCGCTGCTGCCCTGGCCTACGTATCCATCAAAACACCCCAGTACCGAATCACTGCACAGGTTAAACCCAGCGATTCAATCATCAATATCAAAGGTCTTCCCCTCAATTTTCTTGGGATTGAAGAGGTAAAAGGCTTGATAGAGGCCAGCGTTACGGAACTTTACGGACAGGAGGAGAGTGGCGACAAGCGCTGCCCCCAAATCAAGCTCACCAATCCCAGAAATAGCAGGCAGGGTATTGTCACTCTCTTCTGGCCGAACCGGGAACAGGGAAAGGCGATTTTGATCAAGGTCATCGGCAACGTCAACTATCGTGCATTAAATCCAGGCGAAGGGAAAATCAGCACTTTGCAGATACAGCAGTTAAAGATGGAAGATTCAATAAACACAACCCTGGAAAAAATCCAGTTAGTCAAAGTCAAACGAAAAAAAGTTTCTCTGCAAATCCGAGGAGAAAAGGAACAAGTTGCGCTTGTAGACGTTGAAGCCAGAAAACTGAAGAGTGAGATCGATAATCTGCTACTCACGCAGAGGATTAATGAAAAAAAGTTGATCTCTTTACAAGAAAAATTAACCGTAGCCAAGCAAGCAATAACTGAACATGAAAATAACAGCCAGAAACTGGAGGATGACACCAATCAGATAATTTTATTGAGGAATCAACTGCTCAACTCTAGTAACGATGACAAAATCCAGCTCCTGCTGCTTTCCAATATTGTCCAACAAAATATTGCTTACATGGATACGATTGCCCAAAAAATCACCGCAATACAAAATAATTTAATTTCCTATCGGCTGCAGAAAGAACAATCCGTAGAAGAACAGGAAAAACTGGAATTAAAAATCGCCAGCTTGAAGGATAAAATTGATCGACAGATTTCCGCCAAAAAGTCAATCATTGAACAAAAAATCGAGGAACTAACCTTACAAGCCTCACTGGAAATCGATAGTGAAATAAGGTCGATGGAACAGCAAAATACTCTTACTCAAAAGTTCAAAGAACGACTGACGCTGATTGATATTGTCAGACCCCCGTTCGCATCCTTGAAACCAGCAAAACCCAACAAGATAAAAACCGTCGCCCTAGCACTGGTTTCAGGCTTATTTCTTGGAATCATAATTGTTTATCTGCGCCACTTTTGGTTTTCACATCACAAAAAACTGTCTTCAAACTAATTATTGATATATCTTGAAAACCGAGAGTAGACTTTTTGATTTATGGCAATGGCTGAATTCAATTTAGTAACACTTTCATGGCTATTTCTCTAGCTTCCAGAAATACAAAAAAACAATGCTTGCTCCCAAACAATGGATTTTCATCCAAGTTTACGTTTTCTAAACAGACAATATCACCCAGTAAAGAGAGCTTGTAACAATGACAAGTGAAAAAAATCATCTCAACAGCCATGAGAAGATGTATAATGACGGCAGATACATTGAGAATAATCCATGTTGGCACCAAGAACATTCTTTACGTAAAGCTGATGAATTATTTACCTTGTTGGAGCACCATAAACATAACTTGAACTTCAATAGAGACAAACTATTCCATCTTTGTGAAATCGGATGTGGATTTGGCGGGGTCGTTTCCTGTTTAGCTCAAAAAATAGAAAACTATTGGAAAATTAAGTGTGCTGGTGTTGGAATTGACATCTCTCAAATTGCGGTAGAAAATGCGAAACAACGATTTGGTGGAACCATAAATTTTATAGTTGGAGATATAAATCATCTACCTCCTGACAATGATATCCTTGTGGTTGCTGACCTAATAGAACATCTCTTAGAGCCAGAGACTTTTTTACAACAAGCATCTCACCGTACCCACTACGCTCTATTCCGTGTCCCTCTTGAACATAATCTGTGGAATATTTTACTGGGCAAAAAAAAATTACTACTTAAGGAACTGGGACATCTCCATTACTACACCTACAATGACGCCTTAAAGCTTTTACAACACAATGGATTTGAAATTATGGGCTATAGCTTTACAAATAATTTTTCATGTCCTACGAATTGCAGAACCTTGATTTCTAAAGTAATGGCACCTTTACGATCCGCACTATCATCCGCCAGCCAAAAAATAAACAGTTTAAGTTTAGGCGGTAATTCAATGGTAATATTAACTCAATCAACTTTCAACAAAAAAACTAATCCATGATGCCGCTTTTCACCACAAAAAACCGTAGTTTTTTCGTAAACGTCAAGGAACTTTTCACGGTTAGTGCAGGAATCTTTATTTTCCTTCTTTTAGGCTATGCCTGTAAATATATTTTTACACTTTCTGTCACTAGATTATATGGTGCCTATGTTATGGGCCTCTTTTCACTTGGTTTTACAGCAATTCAGATATCCGTCACAGTGGGACGCCTGGGAATTGATTACACATTTGTACGTTTCATGTCAGGCTATAAGACTAAAAATGAGCTCGGCAAAATAAAACATCTGTATCTCAGAGGTAACTCTCTTGTATTTTTATTTAGCCTTTGTATTGCGGTAATTGTTTACTGTTTGTCTCCCTGGCTGGCAGAAGTAGTTTTCGAAAACTTAGATCTGGAGAAAATATTTAAGATTGCTGCTTTTGGCATTATACCTCTTGCCCTTCTATATCTAAACAATGAAAGTTTACGGGGTGTAAATTGCTTAATGAAATATGCTTTCTTTTCACATAGTAGTACTTTTCTATTGGGCTGTATTCTGTTACTCGGCTCACAATTCCTTTTTCACAACACATTACTACCAATAATTATTCTTGTAAGTGCAATATGGTTGACTTTAATTTTTGCAAACTTTTCTTTCATGAAAGAAATTTCTTTCCCCAAAATTATCTGCCAACCATCATTACCTCTAACCGTACTCTTAAAAAATTCGTTACCTCTAATGCTGGCAAGTTCAGTTCAATTAATTCTGGGCTGGATAGATATAATCATGATAGGAATGATGAAATCAACAACTGATGTAGGAGTGTACCATGTAGTCATAAAGGTTGCCAGTCTCAGTATAATCCCAGCATTTGCTCTTAATGGAATTGCCACACGAAAATTTGCGGAATTTTATGAAGCGGGTAATCTACCAGGACTTTTACAATTTATCAAACACACTTCACGACTTTTTTTTTATATAACCTTCCCTTTTGTATTTTTAATCGGAATTTGTGCCCCCTATGTCATGTCTATGTTTGGCAGTGAATTCTACGTCGGCACTTTAGCTTTGCGAATATTGCTGGTAGGACAATTCATGCCTGCTTTTTCTGGATCAATTGGCAATATCCTTAAAATGACCAACAATCAGGTACCCTTGCAATATATTATGATTATGTCATTAATTTTGAATGTTGCACTTAACTATTTCCTGATACCTCTATATGGGATTAACGGAGCTGCTACAGCCAGTACATTAAGCCTGATCTCGTGGAATATTGCCGGTGGAATCTTTTTTTACCGACGTTATGGTATTAACACCTTTCATCTACCAGGTTTTTCCAAAAACTAAGTAGAGAGAGGGAAAGGGCTAATAAAAACATAAGCACACAGCAACGACTAAGGCCAAAATAATGGAGCGTTTTGAATTAAAAATCAGCAGATCATCTCTGTATTTACACTCTATTTTTCTTTTATATGCCTTAAATATTTTGTTGAAAAAGTTATTAGTTTATCAAGATGGTTTTGTAGATATTTCAATACTCTCTTTGATCATGCTGTTTCTTATTTTACAACCTTTAAGATTACAAGCTGGATTAACGGCACTTTTTTTAGAAAAGAACAAAATCTTTTTTTTGTTCTTGATTTTTTTAGTATATTATTTTTTCTTGGCATTTACATCATATAATTCAACCGGTATAATCATCCAAGAGTTTGTCAGTGTTCTAAAATGGCTGATATACTTTTTTTTAGGTTATCTATTCTCTTATACTTACCCGGAATATGATTCAGAATTCCCACCAATATATAGTTTGGCAATTTTTTCACTTCTGATTTTGCTATACTCTGTAATTAAATATAACTGGAACGGGATTGGAGATCTACATAATCTATTCAATTTTTACGGCAACTCGTTTGAGTCTATTTTTTCATTAAGGTCGGTATTTGCTCTTTATGGGCTTGTTATTTTTTTCTATGCCACCAACTGTTATGACAAACAGAAACTGGTGGCGATATTCCTGCTTGCTGCGTCATCAATATTTATATTTATGTCTGGAAACAGAAAAGTTTTATTAGGTATTGCCTTTGTCTTATTTTTTATGAAGTTTAGATATCGAAATCCATTTATCATTAAATTATTAAAGATAGTTGTCCTTCTCTTTGCCTTAATATTTATCTTGCAAACGTCACTTTTCAAAAGATCCGTCGTTGAATACTCAACGCTTAAACAACCAAGACTCTTTGCATATAGCAAAAGTTTTCAAATCGCATATGACTATTTCCCGATAGGATCTGGGCCTGCAACATTTTGTTCGAAAGGATCAATGATAAATTACAGCCCTATCTACACAAAATATGAAATGGATCACAAATGGGGTTTCAGGTCTGACGATGAAGTGTCTTTTTATAACGATACATATTGGGCACAAATTACAGGTCAATATGGAGCGATCGGATCACTGTTGATACTATTAATATATTTTTCTATTATCAAAACAGTAAAGGATCCATATAATCAACAACGTATTAGCAGACCATTAATCCTGTCTGTATTACTCTTACTTTCCGCAACAACTCCACTTTTCCAGAGAACCGAGATTGCTCTGTTGGTTTTTTTTGATATGGGAATGTTTAGTTGTAAAAAAAATCATTTTAACTCTTACAACCCCAGCTCTATCTAATTTGGCAACCAGAAAAAGTTGTCTGAATGATGGGTTCACCTTAATCCTAAAACACAACAATATTCAACATAATTAAAAACAAGCGCTTTAAAAAGCCACTCTGAGCGGAAAATTTGTACATGAAAATGGAAACCAAAAGAATGGCTTTACCGAAGCCTGAAAATAGCAACTGCAACAATAGTCGGACATCTCTTTCGAAACTATTAATTCCACTATTCAAAGAATTGGAATTAAGTGGTCAGGCTTATTGTGTTTGCGGAAACTACATGGAGTTACCGTACCATACTGACAATGATGTTGATATCTGGGCGGAAAATCCTTCCGTAGTTTTACAATTAATTAAAATAATTTGTACAGATCTTCTCTATGACATATACCTTAATAACGCTAATGCAACGGGAATTAACCTCTTCATTTGTTTATGTGGCAAAGGCTGCGACGAAATCATTCATCTTGATATCTTAAAGGAATGTCGATGGTTTTCCATCTTGCCGCTGGTCAGGTCAGAAACCATAAAAAACAACCGGAGACGATATGAAAATTTCTACATCGCAAACACAACTGTTGAGACTGCGATGCATTTGATGTACCCATTGGCCCATTTTGGCAAAGTAACCCCCAAATACTACGCCGGTATTAGGGATGAGGCAAAATGCGCTAATTTCTGGGAAATAATCGAAGAAGGTTGGGGCTCAAATTTTTCCCGGAAAATCAATTCCGCTGTAAGAAATGGTCATTGGAATATTCTCGAAAGAATATTCGCGGCTGACAAAGCCAATCTTTTCTTGCACTCTCTTAGCAAAATCAGGTTTGCCGAATTCAGATCATGGCTTTATTTCTTAATTTACAATGTTAAACGATTAATAAAACCAACCGGTTTGTTTATTGCTTTTATCGGGCCAGATGGCTGTGGGAAAACAACTATTCAAACGAATTTAGACCAATTTTTTAAGAACGGTTTTACAAAAGGGAAAATTAAAACTTTTTACTGGAGACCGTTTTTATTACCCCGGATACAATCACTCCTGCCGGGGAAAAAAAATACCTCTGGTAAAACGGCCGATGAGGAACCAGCCGAGAGATTGGCTCTACGTAAAACTGGCTGGAGTCTACGTATTATTCATTGTATTAAACTTTTTTACTATTGGGTTGACTATAGTCTCGGCCGAGCTAAATATCAGGGAGCATGGTCAAGGGGTGGGGTTGTTTGCTTTGATCGTTATTGGGAAGACTTGTATGTTTTTCCTGAACGATTTGGTTTATGCGTACCCCAATGGTTGGTAGAATTTCTAGGTCTATTTGTACCAAAACCGGATATAATTTTTTACCTTAATGTCAAGCCTGCAGTTCTCATTGATAGAAAACCTGAATTACCTTTGGATGAATTAGTGAAACAAACTGAACAATACAAGAGACTATGCCAGCGTCACAAAAACTTCATTTCAGTTGATGGTGAACAGTCCAGAGAAAACGTTTTAGCTGAGGTTATTAATAAGTGCCTGAAGACAATGTCAAAGCGGTATCAATAATTCCAACTAGTGACTCTCGTTTGAATTGGATTATATGTCTTACCCATTTTCCCGAAAAGATTGCTGTAGTTTTTTCACAAACAATTAAAGCTCCAGTCCTGAAATCTTTATTTAAGCAATGTAAAAGTTCAGGGATGACTGTAGTTTCAGATCACCATCGTGGAAACGGATTCTTACCTCTGTCACAATCACAACTCAATGAATTGGGTTGCGACGCAGCCGTGTACATAACAGACTGCAGAGATTCTATTGCATCAATCATAAAAAAAATTAATCTAATCAGCAATTTTTTTATAGAAGAGTTCATAGTCTTCCCCGGTTGGAGTAATCCACGGTGGTGTATCTCTCATAATCGTTCACTCAAGCCGGGTAAAATTTCCCGCTTGATTAAACCAGTAAATATCATCGCCAAAATAGCAGTAATCATTTTTAGATTGCTGAAAACGTTAAACATATCCCAGCACCTTTTCTCTTGCCGAATAATTTTTGCCTATCATGATAAAATTTCTTTTGTTAATTTTTTTCAAACTATAGGACCTAATATAAGACCGGGCATCATCTATACCGGTTCATTTGGCCCTCTACAGAAATTCACTGTAGAATTAATTGACAATAAAAGCAACCCATTTGCATATGCAAAATTCGGTTTTAATGACTTTATCAAACAAGCCATTCAAAACGAGAAAAAAACATTAAAACAGTTAAAAGCCCTATCTTTATCAAGAATAATAGTACCTGAACTACTCGAAGTTCAGGTACCTGAACTGTTTTATGACAGGACAATGATAACAAAACATTTGGAAGGTGGTAAACCTTTACAGTCGGTTACCGACACACTTTTAGCCGGATTGGGTGAACTTATAAAAGCCACTCAAGACAATAATAGCCTCACCTTAAAAAAATATTTTGACTCTCTTGTAGAATCTCTACATGAACTGAATTGTTCCGATATTGATCAAAAAATTACCGCAATCAGAGATGGCGTTATAGCTGTTTTAGAAAAGATAGCTCTGAGTTTTGATAGTTCCATCATGCTGCCATTAGCCCTTAGTCATGGAGATTTTACCCGTTGGAACATTCGCTCTGATAATCAGAGAAATTATGTTGTCGATTGGGAAGAAGCTTCAATGAAACCACTTGGCCATGACTTGCTCACCTTTATTTTAGTGGAAAACCTGTTAATTCATCACTATAAACAGGAACGGATAGTGTTGATTATGGAAAATGAAATAAAGGTTGGAGTGTTAAATAGATTTTTAGATGAAAATGGAATTAATCAGGGCACTGTCAATAACTCCATGTTTGGTATTTTATTTTTTGCAGAAGTAATTCGTTACAATATTTGGCATATATCGATGCATAATCAATTCAAATACCCAATTAAAGAGAGTTTGTATGATTTTGTTAACACATCCTGGGCGTGTATGAGCGCTCTGCTTCCTTCCCCCACTTCTATAAATTCAAATAAATAATGAACCAACCTTCTCCAACCCGGCAGACCTAAAGTATTTACGATGAAACTCAAGTTTGCAAAATGTCAGTAAAGTTTAGATTGCCAGTGGATATCTTTGACGAATATCACACTTATCTTGTGATTTATTCTTTAGGTGCAAATCGCAAAATAGGTATTGCCTTTAATTATGGTTTGTGCTTAAGGTATGTTGAGATGTCGCAATAGAAATACTTGCTGAAAAAGCCTCACCCGCCGAAAGACGGGGTCGGAAAGCCACGGGTCTTGTCTCCAAAATCTAAAAGACAGCCGGGTTGCCTCTTTATTGAAGAGCAGCTTGACTGTCTTTTTTGTGGCTGGCAATCAGTGCGTAATTTAAAAATGGGAGATAAGCATGAAAAAGTTAACCTCAATTTTAGTCGTGATGGCTCTCGTATTTGTTTTTACTGTAACAGGCTCAGCAGCCTTGGTACCAATCGGCACAGCTCAATT
This sequence comes from bacterium, assembly GCA_029935295.1. Classification (GTDB taxonomy): domain Bacteria; phylum Desulfobacterota; class Anaeroferrophillalia; order Anaeroferrophillales; family Tharpellaceae; genus Tharpella. Next base: position 8,731 of record JAOZKP010000102.1, read on the forward strand.
TGATGTAGACGGACCGGATGGGCCGACATACCCTCTTTTGTGGGATGAAGAAGCGTCGGTGATCTGGCTTGACTATACAGCTATTGAGGCCACCCAACCAACACAAGTTATTTGGGCGGCCAATCTCAACACAGTCAACCCCCTGAATTTAACTTTTGATGAAGGAGTCACAGTCGCATTTACAAGTGACTGGCGACTGGCTGAATCTGAGGCAGAATACACAGTAGGTTTGAGAACTTCGGGAGGGGTGGGATTCTTGAACCTTGTATCCGATTTATATTGGTCAGTGAACCGCTGGGAAACTTCTCCCGGGTTTTTTAATGGGCAATATTACAACCCACTAGCATCAAATGGTTATAATTCCTTTTGGGACGACTGGCATATGCTTTACGGCTTAGCACTGAGATCGGCAACTGTGGAGATCCTAGCTGTAGCCCCATCCGTCGCGACTCAGGCTGCAACTGCTGTCGCTAGCACGACGGCCACTGGTAACGGCAACATCACGGCGCTCGGATCTTCCAACCCAACTCAACATGGGATATGTTGGAGTACATCTACGGATCCAACCGTCGATGATATTAATGATTTCAAAACTACTGACGGTGCGGTTAGTGCCACCGGATCTTTTACTTCCTCTATGACTGGGTTAACCCCAGGCACTCTTTACAATGTCCGGGCCTATGCAACCAACAGCGCCGGAACCTCATATGGCACGAATGTAACATTTACCACTCTGGCTCCGGAAATCAACCTCAAGCAAAATACGATAAACATAGCTGACGGAGGCAGCCATGACTTTGGAAGTCAAGCAACCGGCACTGATACCGACTTAATCTTTACCATTGAAAATACTGGAACTGCGGATCTTGCGCTTTCAGGTACTCCAATAATTGCAATAACAGGAGCTGACTCCAGTCAATTCAGCGTGCAAACTCAACCCATATCACCCGTGACCGGAAGTAGCAGCACTACATTTACGATCAGATTCTCGCCCACATCAACAGGAGCCAAGACGGCGACTATCGCAATAGCCAATAATGATAGTGATGAAAATCCGTACGACTTGACCATTACCGGTACCGGGACAACGGCCGTCGTGCAGGTTTTCTCGGAACATCGTGTCTATGACAGTTGTTTTACTTATGGGGAGG